>JACVJG010000368.1 GCA_015711875.1 Candidatus Solincola jinzensis
GCTGAAGATGACCTTCTTCTCCTCGATGAGGTCGTGCACCTCGAAGCGGAAACCGTCGTGCATGGAGGGGTCGATGACCAGGCCGGCGGTGTTGAAGGGGTCGGCGAACATCTTATAGAGGGGGAAGTTCCACGAGCCGGGCTCCGTCTTGTCGGCCAGGAAGACGATCACCGGCTCGCTCTTGCGCTCCTCGATCTCCATCTCCGCGAAGCCTGGGCCCATGCCGCGCAGGTTGCCGGAGAAGGCGTCGGTGAGCAGGTCCTGCCCCGCCCCGTACTGCCCCAGCTCCTTGGCCACCTCGGTCACCGCCTCGAAGGTGTTCCAAGCGAAGCGGTGGATCTCCTCGTTGTCGGGCCCTTTCTCGTGGGTCATGATCATGGCGATGTCATCGCCACACTTAGCCTGGCAGTAGTCTATGAGCAGACCCTTTTCCTTGGCTTCGGCCAACAGCTCACGAGTGCGGCTGAGCATGGCCGGGTGGACATCGGAGTGGCCGACATAACCTCCAACGTCGGCTTTTATTATGCTTAACGTAACCTTCATGCCTCTACCTCCTCGATCCCAAGGAAGCCCCAAAGGCCCCTTTCCACCTTGCCGGCGATTTTCCATCCCCGGTCATAGGACAGTCGCCATTATAATATCAATGCTGTATCATTTCAAAGACGCCGGGCGGGAGAGCTGTCCGAAGAGGGCGGGCGCCTTGTATTGCCGACCGATAACGGCCGGAAAGCGGGATTTCCATGCCGGAGGAGCCCCGAGGACCCAGGGTAGCTCGGCCAGGCTCCACCGCGAGGAATGCCGTTCGTTCATCCAGGCGGAAGGCGGGAGAAACGCTATGCAGGCGGACAAAGAGACTTACTGGCATGCCCTCGAGGCTGAAGAGGTCGCCCGCAGGCTCGCATCCTCTCCTCGCGATGGGATATCCCAGAAGGAGGCCTCGGAACGCCTGCGGCGCCACGGCCCCAACCTGATCCGCGAGGAGGAGCCCGTCAGCCCATTTTCCCTTTTCCTCAACCAGTTCCGCGACTTCATGATCTACGTGCTCATAGCGGCGGCGGTGATATCCGGCGCCTTGTTGAGGGAATTCCTCGACGCGGCGGTGATCATGTTCATCGTCGTCGCCAACGCCGTGCTCGGCTTCGTGCAGGAATACCG
The DNA here is from genome assembly GCA_015711875.1 of Candidatus Solincola jinzensis. Next base: position 1,156 of record JACVJG010000368.1, read on the forward strand.
CGCGGAGAAAGCCCTGGAAAGCCTGAAAAAACTCAGCGCCCCCACGGCGCGTGTGGTACGAGGGGGAACAGAGATGACCATCCCCTCCTCGGACCTGGTTCCCGGGGACCTCATATTGCTGGAGGCCGGGGACCGCATTCCCGGGGACGCCCGCCTGCTGGAGGTGCACGGGCTGAGGTTGGAGGAGGCGTCCCTCACCGGGGAGTCGGGGGCGGTGGACAAGACCGTCGCATGCCAGGCGCCCGGTGCTCTCTCCCCCGGGGACTGCAGGAACATGGTCTACGCCGGTACCCACGCCGTGCACGGCCGCGGCACCGCCATGGTGGTAGCCACCGGCAAGGGCACGGAGCTGGGTCGCATCGCGGAGATGATCGGCGAGGCGGGCGAGGAAAAGACGCCGTTGCAGGTGGAGCTGGGGAGGGTGGGGAAGAGGATAGCCTTGCTCTGCCTGGGCGTGTGCGCGGTGATCTTCGCGGTGGGGGTGATCAGGAGGCTGGAGTGGGCGGATATGTTCCTCTTCTCCGTGAGCCTCGCGGTGGCCGCCATCCCCGAGGGCCTTCCCGCCATCGTCACCATCGCCCTGGCCCTGGGAGTGAGGCGCATGGCCGCCCATAACGCCTTGCTGCGCAAACTCCCCGCCGTGGAGACCCTGGGATGCGCGGACGTCATCTGCACCGACAAGACCGGCACTCTCACCCGCAACGAGATGGAGGTGAGGGAGATCCTGCTACCCGGGCGCGAGCCCCTGGCCCCGCGGGAGGCGGGCGGGGACGGCAAGACCCGCGAAGCGCTCCTGCCCCTGCTGGCCACGGCGGCGCTGTGCAACGACGCCAGGGAACAGGAGGGGGAGTTCCGCGGCGAGGGCACGGAGATAGGGTTGCTGCGCGCCGCTATTGAGCTGGGCTTCTCGCGCGAGGAGGCGCTCAGCTATATGCCGCGCGTGGATGAGCTGCCCTTCGATAGCGAACGCAAGATGATGAGCACCGTACACAACTCAGGCGACAACAATCCCTATTTCGATCTAGGCGGCTCCCCTTATATGCTGCTGGTCAAAGGCGCGCCGGAGGCGGTGCTCAACCACTGCGCCCATGTGCTCACACCCGACGGCGTCGAGGAACTGGGGAGCGGGGGGCGGGTGCGCTACGCGGCGGAGGCGGAGAGGATGGCCGAGCGCGCCCTGCGAACCATGGCTTTCGCCTGCCGTCCCCTGGAAGAGCTGCCGGAAAAAGCGGACGCGGCGGCGCTGGAGAAAGATTTGATCTTCCTTGGCATAGCCGGGTTGATGGACCCGCCGCGACCCGAGGTATTCGCGGCCCTGGAGAAATGCCGCAAAGCGAGCATAGAGGTGGTGATGATCACTGGCGACCACGCCGCCACCGCCCGCGCCATCGCCGAGGAGCTGGATATCCTCACCCCGGGGAAGGAGCTGGTGACCGGCTCCGAGCTGGCGCACATGAGCGATGAGGAGCTGGCCGCAAGGGTGGAGAGGATAGCCGTCTACGCCCGCGTTTCCCCCGCCGACAAGGTCAAGATAGTGCGCGCATGGAAGTCGCGGGGCAAGACGGTGGCCATGACCGGCGATGGGGTGAACGACGCCCCCGCTCTCAAGAACGCGGACATCGGGGTGGCCATGGGCATCACCGGCACCGACGTGAGCAAGGAGGCCTCGGACATGGTCCTGGCCGACGACAACTTCGCCACCATCGTCAACGCGGTGGAGGAGGGGAGGATCATCTACGACAACCTGAAGAAATTCATCTATTTCCTCCTTTCCTGCAATATGAGCGAGGTATCCACCATGTTCCTGGGCATGCTCTTCTCCTCCGTCACCCCCCTCAGGGCGGTACAGGTACTGTGGATGAACCTGGTGACCGACGGGCTGCCCGCCATGGCCCTGGGCGTGGATACCCCCGCCCCCGACATCATGATGCGTCCCCCGCGCGACCCTTCCGAGAGCATACTCTCGTATCGCAAGCAATTGCTGGTGTTGTGGCAGGGCTTCATCCTCTCCCTGGGCGCCCTCTCCGCCTACTTCATCTCCCGCTCCATCCTCTTCCCCCATGACGCCGCGAGGGCCCAGACCGTGACCTTCACCACCCTGGTCCTCTCTCAGCTCATCCACGCCTTCAACTCGCGCTCCGAGCGCCTCTCCGTTTCCGAGATGCCTCTCCTCGACAACAAGGCGCTTATCGGCGCGGTGCTGGTATCCCTGGGGCTGCAATTGCTGGTGGTGCTCCTTCCTCCTTTCATGCGCCTCCTCGGCACCTCCAGCGTGGGCGCCGAGGGCTGGGGGCTGATCCTCTCCTGCTCCCTGCTGCCAGCGGTGTTGATCGACCGCATCAAAGTCTTGCTGCGCGAACGGCCCGTCGCGGGGTGAGCCTTTAAGCCTCAGGGGGCACCGCTTTCCACCGCGCGCGCCTGGCTTCTCCACAAGCCCATCCCCTTCCGGAAAGGCCTTTCGGGAGTGGCGAGCGCTGACATGGGCGTGGGACTCCTATGACTTTGTCATCGATTGCCGGTTGCCTTGCATAAACAAGGGTACGCTTGCGTGGTGGTCACGTCACGTCGAGGCGAACGGCAAATGGACAATCGACATAAGCCAATCTTGC
>JACVJG010000369.1 GCA_015711875.1 Candidatus Solincola jinzensis
GTAGCAGGAGTTTCTCGCCCACGCCCGCAAAATTGACCGCCACCTCCGTCCCGCTGCGGCTGTGCGACACGGATAACACCATCCCCTCGCCGAAAACGTCATGCGCGACGCGATCCCCGACGCGCAGCTCCAGGGACCGCTCCACCCCCTCATCCACCCTGAAACCTGCCGTAGCGCCGATGAGCGGAGCGCCCCTCAGGCTCGAGGGCAATCTCAAAAGGCATCGCGGCGGTATATCGGCGATAAAGCGCGACTCGGGGTTGAATCTCATCTCGCCGTATTGGGAGCGCGTTGCCGCTCCCGTGAGATAGAGGCGGTCCTTGGCGCGGGTCATGCCGACGTAGAAAAGCCTCCTCTCCTCCTCCATGCTCTCCGCGCTGTCCATGCAACGCAGGTGGGGAAAAACGCCATCCTCCATGCCCGCGATAAAGACCACGGGGAACTCCAACCCCTTGGCGTTGTGCAAAGTCATGAGGGTTACCGCGCCCTCCTCCTCGTCATAGAGGTCGATCTCCGCCACCAGCGAGACCTTCTCCAGGAAGGCGTCCAGTCCTTCGCCTGGGTGCGCGGAGTGGAATTCCACCACAGCGCGGTTCAGCTCCTCGAGGTTTTCCAGCCTGCCCTCCGCCTCGAAGCTGTCCTGCCTCCTGAGGGATTCCAGATATCCGCTCCTCTCCATCACCGCGCGCAACAGCTCGGGAAGCGAGAGCGAATCCATATCGGCCGTCAAGCCGTCAATGAGCTCAACGAAACCCTCCAGTTTCCCTCGCGCGGAGATGCCGAGGTTCGGGATCTCCCCGACTCTGTTCGCGGCCTCCCAGAGGCCCACCCCCTGCGAGCGCGCGAAGGCCTCGAGGTGTGCCAGGGTGGTCTCGCCAATACCCCGCCTGGGCTCGTTTATGACCCTGCGCAGACTGACGGCGTCATCGGGATTCAACAGTAGCTTGAGGTAAGCGAGGACGTCCTTGACCTCCTTGCGCTCGTAGAACTTGAAGCCTCCCACGATCTTGTAGGGGATGCCGAAACGCAGCAGTACCTCCTCGAAAGGCCGCGATTGAGCGTTGGTGCGATAGAAGACCGCGAAGTCGCGGTGCCCATAGCCCTCCTCCTCCATGAGCCGGTTTATCTCCAAGGCCACGAAGGCCGCCTCGTCTCCCCCTTCCGGCGCGAAGTAGAAACGTATGGGCTCCCCATCCTCTCGCTCCGTCCATAGCTTTTTCTCCCTGCGCCCGGAGATACGCGAGACCACGTGGTTGGCGGCCTCTAGGATGGTGCGGGTGGAACGGTAATTGCGCTCCAGGCGTACCACCCGCGCGTCTGGGTAGTCCCTCTCGAAGTCGAGGATGTTGCGCAGGTCCGCACCCCGCCAGGAGTAGATGCCCTGGTCGTCGTCGCCCACCACGCAGAGGTTGCGGTGCTTTTCCGAGAGCAGCTTCACCAGGCGATACTGGGCGGGGTTGGTGTCCTGGTATTCGTCCACGTTGATGTAGGCAAAGCGCTGCCGGTAGTGTTCCAGGATCTCGGGATAAAGCTCGAATACGGCGATGGTGTTGAGAAGGAGGTCATCGAAGTCCATGGCGTTGTTGCGCATGAGCTGCCGCTGGTACGCCTGGTAAACCGCGTGCACCACTTCCGTGAAATCGTCCTCCACGCGTTGAAGGTAGGAGTCAGCGTCCACCATCTCGTTCTTGGCGCGCTCTATGAGGGCGCGCACCATTCGCGGCGGGTAACGCTTGGTGTCCAGTCCCAGGTCGCGGATGACCCTCCCCACCAGGCGGAGCTGGTCGTCATCGTCGTAGATGACGAAGTTACGCCGGTACCCCAGGCGCTCCGCCTCCCTGCGCAGGATGCGGGAACAGGCGGAATGGAAGGTGGAGATCCACACCCCTCCCGCGCGCGGACCCGCCAGGCGGTGTATCCTCCCCCGCATCTCCTCCGCCGCCTTGTTGGTGAAGGTGATGGCAAGGATGCGCCCGGGCTCGACCCCCCGGCTCCGCACCAGCAGCGCCACGCGGTAAGTGAGCACTCGCGTCTTACCGCTACCCGCCCCTGCCAGGATGAGCAGGGGTCCGTCGAAGTATAGAGCCGCCTCCCTCTGCTCCGGGTTGAGGTCTGCCAACAGGGCTTTCTCGTCACCTGCGCTCATCACACGCTCCCTTTTTTACGGATCAAGGGCCTCGGCGGGACACGTCCTTTAGGTCATGCGCTGGAACCCTACTCCCTCCGCCACGGACCGAGGCCTGCCTTCGGCATATGGCCATCGCCTTGCCGCCCACGCCAACCGGCCACGCCGTGGATCAGCCAGGCCCTGGCACCGACCCGCATCAGAATATATTACAGCCACGTGCGGACACGGGGCCAAATTGTTCTTGATTCCTGCCTATCCTGCAAGCAATAAGGGCGGAGGCTCGTGCTCGTATATCGGCGGCCGTAACGAGCGCTGGCACGGCTTCTCCTTTTGCATCCCGGCAGCAAAGCCACTCGCGCTATCCGCTTCGCGCGTAACCCTGGCGGCCATAGCCGCCCTTTGCCCGCTTGATCCATAGAACTTCTCTTGCAGGAAACCGGGTTAAACCGGCCTGAGTGACTCATTGCCATGGTAAGGAGAACGGCGTGGAACGATTCAATGCCCTTTTATCCTGCCGACATCGACCGGCACAGCACATCGGTTCACATGACGGAACAAGACGGCTATCCATCCCCGCGTCATTGCTCTGCCTTGGGTTGGTAAGCTGGGTCTCCGGGAAGGATCAGCCTCATGCGGCCGTTCTCTTCCACCACCCGGGGGGATACGGCCGTCACCTCCATTGCGGCGGCGGAGGCCAGGGCCTCCTCCACGCTCGCGTATCTTTCCAGCGACATAAGGTTCACGACGGTGGGCGGAAGCATGGCGAATTCTCCCCTGCGGCACCTTTCCAGCGCCTCCGTGGGGGAGATCCACACGTGCCCGGTGGTCTCGACCTCGTCATGCAGGGCAACCTGGCACAGCGGCGCCGCGGCGAGGAAGAAGCGGGCGTCGAAACGTATGGGGGATACCTCGGGGGTTATCCAGCGCGCGAAATACACCAGGCGGTCCACCGCCAGCTCAAGCCCCTCGCGCTCGACCATCTCCTTGAAAGAGATCCTTTTCGCCTTGAGGTCCTCGCGGTATCCGGCATAGCGCACCGACGCTTCGCCGCGACAGTCCACCAGCCCTCCAGAGGGGTCATACGCGAGGAGTATGCCCGTTTCCTCGAAGGTCTCCCTTATCGCCGCCACGAAAAGCCCCAGGCTGAGAGAGGGTTCAGCGTCGCCACCAAGGATGGATGCGGCTTCCTCGCGGCCAAGCCCGGCACAAAGAGCGGCCGCCTCCTCCCCGCAATCGCATTCCTCCAACGCTCCGCCTGGGAAGACATGCATATCGGCCGCGAAGTCGCTTTTGGAATGCCTCTTCACCATGAGCACCTCGATGCCTCCGCCTCCATGCGCGTCGCGCAGCACCAACACCGAGGCGGCATCCCTGGGAACCGCTGGCATGCGTCCTCCTTCTTTCCTCCTTTTCTGCCCCCATATTAGCATCCCCGCTCCGCCCCCATTCCGATACATCTCATGCCCATCGCTCGCCAAGCCCGTGAACCTTGCCGTATAAATGTCCGATCCCCTTATAACTGACAGCGAAAATGCCGAGGGTGCGCGCGAACGGGCCGCCGATATTCGCCCCAGGGAGGTAGAGAGCGAGTAGACACGATGACGGATGCTTTGCTGAGAGGAATTGG
>JACVJG010000370.1 GCA_015711875.1 Candidatus Solincola jinzensis
CTGGTACTCGGGATCGGAAGGAGGCCTTGACGCCGTGAGCATCGCCTCGAGCCTGGGCAGCATGTCGCATGCCATATACGGCTTCGGTACCTCTGCCAGCTCCGGCGGCGGGGGAAGCCGCGCCTTCAGCAGCGGCTTCGGGAGGGGGGGCTTCGGAGGAGGCTCCTCCGGCGGCGGCTTCGGAGGCGGCGGCTCTTCCGCCGGCTGAACCCGCTGCCGGCGGTTTTTTCACCTCCAATGGCCGATAATGGCGATCGGCCGAAGATGTCGCGATAACGCGATATCGTGCGAGAGAAAAGACTGCCATGCGGTAAAGTAGGCGCGGCTAACTGTTGCGCTGGGAGTTTTTCAGGACAGCCCTTTGGTCCCGAACCTCATGTCGTCAAATGCCATGGCAAGCCATATCGCGATATTAAATCATAGATCCAGTGACTGAAACCTTAACCTCGATGCGCATGCCATAATATGGTCATCACGTTCCGTGATTATGGAAGGAGAGCCTGAACTCAAAATAAACCCCGGGATTCCTGGTGTATAGAAGGTTGTCGCATTCGAGTTATAACAAGAAGTCCTATGTTCAATAACTAGCCCCATTCTCGAGGTTCGTAATACGAAGCGAAACCGAATAAACAGGATCTGACCCGATTCCTGATGATAATAATCAAAGGCTCAAGCTCCGACCCCGCTTTTAAGAGGAGACCGAATAGCCAGAACCTGACCCTGCTTTCTCCGGCTTGACCTTGTGGGAAGCGCGGTTTATTATAAATATGAACATATGTTCAACTATAGAAAAGAGGTCCATGACAGGATGGGAACCGGTCCACGCATTGGGTCGAGGGGGAAAAGGATGATCGCTATGAGCCTCCCCCGTCCGGTGCCGGAGGAACTGGCGCGCAGGACGGCGGAGCTTTTCGGGGTCCTCTCCGACCCTACGCGTATAAAGATCATCCACAGCCTCTCCCAGGCAGAGCTTTGCGTGGGCGAGCTGGCGGAGGTGGTGGGAGTGAGCGACTCCGCCGTCTCCCACCAGCTGCGCATCCTGCGTAACCTCGGACTGGTCTCTTACCGCAGGGAGGGTAAAAAGGTCTTATACTCCCTGAGCGACGAGCACCTGAAGAGGATCCTCGAACAGAGCCTGGAGCACGTGAAGGAAAAGCGATAAAAGCGACCGCCCCGGCGCTCCTTCACGCTTGCGGGTAAGGATGCAGAAAGGCGATATGGCGTGACGGACGACATCGACCTCGCTGCCCTGGAGGGCTTGGACGAGGTGGAAGCGGCCCGCAGGCTGAGGGAAGACGGGCCTAACCTCATATCATCTGAGGGAAAGCGCACCGTTACGCGCATCATCCTGGACGTCCTCAGGGAACCCATGTTCCTGCTCCTGGTGGGAGCGGGCGCCATCTACCTGGCGCTGGGAAGTCTGCAGGAGGCCCTCGTGCTCATGAGCTTCGTGCTGCTCATAATGGGCATCACCTTCTTTCAGGAGCAGAGGACGGAGAAGGCCCTGGAGGCGCTGCGGGACCTCTCAAGCCCTCGCGCCCTGGTGGTGCGCGGCGGCCGCCAGGTGCGCATCGCCGGGGTGGAGGTGGTACGAGGCGATATCATCATCCTCGCAGAGGGGGACCGTGTGCCCGCCGACGGCGTCCTGCTCGCTTGCTCCAACCTCATGATCGACGAGTCCCTGCTCACGGGGGAGTCGGCCCCGGTGCGCAAGGTTCCCTGCGAGGGGCAGCCGCTGATGGGAAAGCCCGGGGGGGACGACCTTCCGTCCGTCTTCGCCGGCACCCTGGTGGTGAAGGGGCATGGGATCGCCCAGGTCATGGCGACGGGCCCCGCCACGGAGATGGGCCGGATAGGTCGCGCGCTCGAGGAGATCAAGCCCGAGCCGACCCTTCTGCAGCGGGAGACCAGGCGGGTGGTGCTGGGCATAGCCCTGCTGGGCCTGGCTCTTTGCGCCCTGGTCTTCGTGGTCTACGGCGTGACCCGCGAGGACTGGCTGGAGGGGCTGCTGGTGGGCATAGCCCTGGCCATGGCCATGCTCCCGGAGGAGTTCCCGGTGGTTCTCACGGTCTTCCTGACCCTGGGAGCCTGGCGCATCTCCAGGCACAACGTACTCACGCGCAGCATGCCCGCGGTGGAATCCCTGGGGGCGGCCAGCGTGCTCTGCGTGGACAAGACCGGTACCCTGACCTTGAACCGCATGCGGGTGGCGAAGCTCGTGGCCGGCGGCAGGGAGCACGAGGTGGAGGAGGGCGGCCCCGGCGATTTGCCGGAGGAGTTCCATGAGCTGGTGGAGTTCAGTGTGTTGGCCTCCCAGAAGGACCCCTTCGATCCCGTGGAGACGGCCATCGCTCGGCTCGGGGAGAGCGCCCTTGACAACACCGAGCATCTGCATGCGGACTGGGAGCTGGAGAGGGAGTACCCGCTCTCGTCCGAGCTCCTGGCCCTCTCCCATGTCTGGAGGTCTCCGGACGGCAGGGAATACGTCATCGCCGCCAAGGGCGCCCCGGAGGCCATCGCCGATCTTTGTCATTTCGACGAGGGGCGGAAGGAAGAGCTGTGGCGGCAGGTGGGAAAGCTGGCGAGCGAGGGCTTGCGCCTCCTGGGCGTGGCAAGAGCCTCCTTTACCATGGAATATCTTCCCAAGGACCAGCATGACTTTTCCTTCGCGTTCCTGGGCCTCATCGGCCTTGAGGACCCGGTACGTCCCACCGTGCCCGCCTCCATCCGAGAGTGTTACGAGGCGGGGATCAGGGTGATCATGATCACCGGCGACCACCCGGGGACCGCCTTGCACGTAGCGCATGAGATCGGTCTGGAAACGGAGGGCGGCGTCATCACCGGTCCCCAGCTTGAGGGCATGGACGACGGGGATTTGAGGGAGCGCATCCGCGAGGTGAATATCTTCGCCCGCGTGGTTCCGGAGCAGAAGCTGCGTATCGTGAGAGCGCTCAAGGCGAGCGGCGAGGTGGTGGCCATGACCGGTGACGGGGTCAACGACGCCCCCGCGCTGAAGGCAGCCGATATCGGGGTGGCCATGGGCGCAAGAGGCACTGATGTGGCGCGCGAATCCGCCGACATCGTCCTCCTGGACGACGATTTTTCCTCCATCGTCACCGCGGTGAGGTCGGGGAGGCGAATATACGACAACCTGAAAAAGGCCATGTCCTTCATCATCGCCGTCCACGTTCCCATCGCCGGCATGTCTATTCTTCCCGTGCTCCTGCGCATGCCCCTGGTCTTCACTCCCATGCTCATCGCCTTCCTGGAGATCATCATCGATCCCGCCTGCTCCCTGGCCTTTGAGGCTGAGCCGGAGGAGGGCGACGTTATGCGCAGGCCGCCGCGACGCCCCGGGCAACGCATATTCAACCGCGTTAACGTATCCATATCGCTGCTGCAGGGGCTGAGCGTCCTGCTTATCGTGGCCCTGATGTTCTCGCTCGCGCACCTAAGGGGAATGGGGGAAGCGGAGGTGAGGGCCATAACCTTCATCGTCCTGGTAACCGCTAACCTTGGCCTGATACTGGTAAACCGATCGTGGGAGCACACCTTTTGGCACGTGAGAAGGCGCCCGAACCCCGCGCTCTGGTGGGTGGTGACGGGGGCGGCGGCTTTAACAGCTCTCGTTCTTTACCTTCCCTTCATGCGCCAACTCTTCAGGCTTTCCTACCTGGGCGCTCTGGATATCGCCATATGCGTAGGAGCGGGGGCGCTTTCCGTGATGTGGTTCGAGACCCTTAAGCTGGTCAC
>JACVJG010000371.1 GCA_015711875.1 Candidatus Solincola jinzensis
CCAGGTGACCACGGACCAGACGCCCCCCCCCGTCTCCTTCCCCACCATCGTGCTGCCCGTGGATCCCTTCGAGTTCCACAAGGCGGTGCAGGATCTCAACGGCGGGCAGGTGATGGGGGGAGACGTACTGTTGTGGACCATCACGGTGAAGAACACCGGTAGCATCCCCACCACCAACGTGGTGGTCTATGACGACGTGCCCGCCCACACCACCTACGTGCCCGGCTCCATCACCGGCCAGGGGGCGGACGACTCCGATCCCGCCCGCATGAGGTGGAACGTGGGCACCATCGACGTGGGGATCACCGTCACCCTCACCTTCCAGAGCAGGGTGGACACGGGGCTTCCGGCGGGCACGGAGATAAGGAACCAGGCGGTGATGGATGCGGACCAGCTCGCCAACCCCAAGCCCAGCGCGCCCGAGGGCACGCAGACGGCGGGGCCGAACATCCTGCCGGTGACGGGATCCGACCTCTACCTCTTCTGGCTGCTCGCCGGCTTGCTGGTGCTCGCGGGCGCGGCGCTGGTGCTCGCTGGCGCCAGGATGAGGAAGAAGGGCAAACCCTCGCCCTAGGGGTCAGGCCCGGACTTAGGACAGAGGGTTCGGTGAAGCGTAGCAGTTGAGGAAGAAAGGCAAGCCCTCGCCCCAGGGGCGGAATGCCCGAACGGTCTAACACTGACACAGGACAGAGAGCTCTTAGGATCTCAGCGAGCGAAAAGCAAAGACACGGCTCCAGTGTTTTGGAGTGTTTTAGACCCCGTGTTATTGGAGTTTTATCCCATGCCCGGTTTTCCTTTGTGCGGGGAAGCCCGGCGGGAAAAAGCCGTCCCTGTGCGGACTCCAGCGCTCGCCGGTCTTCTCAACCACGTGATAAGGTTGAGATTACGTGTAAAGAGTTCGAAGTATCCGCTTTCGGTCAGCGCTCGACGATCTTTTCAACCCAGGCCAGGAAGCGCGAGGCGTTCCTGGCCGCGTCCCGCGCCTCGCTCTCCCTGAACGGCCGTTCCTCGTACTCGATGAGGTTTTCTTGGAGACCAGGCGTTTCAGTTGCAACACTGCGTTACTGGCTCCCGGGGCCTGGACCATCGACTCGAGAAGCATGACGGAATCATCGTGACGCTGGCCCGCTGAGCGTATGCCTTGCGTGAAGGCGAGCGCCGCATCGCAGGCTGAGATGGCGCAGTGGACGGCATTCAGGCCCACCGCGTCCCAATCGCCCTTTTCGAGGGAGGCCAGCATGGCCCTGGAGAACTGGTGGGCCTTGTTGAGATAACCGAATGCAGCGGCTTGTCGACGCCTCTGGTCACAGCCTTTTTCGCCACTTTCACCCCCTAAGCCCGCATTGCTTTCACGCGGCCATAATTGAACGGCGCCTCCAGTCGCAAACTCTTTCGCTACTTTGCGCCTGCCCTATCGCTTCCGCTCGTAGATGACCTTCGATTCCTCGCGGATGCCCTTCCAGAAACCCCGCGCGGACCTTGTTTTCCTCGCGTATTCCTTTTCCGTCACGCAGATGGTGGAGACACGCAGCCCCAGCTTCCGTCCCGCTTCCACGTCGATTTCCGCGATTACCCCTTCCATCTCGCGCAGGTCGGCTGCGTCGGACAGGATGAGGAGCAGGTCCACGTCGCTGCCCGTCTCCTCTTCCCCCCTGGCAGCGCTGCCGAACAGCCTGAGGGAGACGACATGGTCTTTCAATCGCTCGACATACATCCCGGCCAGCTCCTCGGGGAGCCCGCTCTCCCAATCATATATGGGCCCGAGGACGCGGTTGACCGCGGAGTTTTCTTCGTTCAACCTGTACAGGTCGGTTCTTCCCGCACGCTGCCGCAGGACGAGGCCCGCCGCCTCCAGCTCCCTGAGGTTGGCGATGGTGTGGGTGGGAGAAAAGCCGATCAGCCTCGAGATCTCCCGCCCCGAGTACATGCCGTGTGTGCGGCACAACAACCGGAGGATGGAAATCTTTACCTTGCTCCCCAGGATGTCTTCCATGGCGCCGTAAAGCCTCATGCGCATACTATGTCCAATATTGTGGACACTTGTCAAGTATATTAAACATAAGTTGGTGAAATGAGACACCTGCGATTCCGTTGTCTATGGCTGACCCTGTATTGGGAAGGGAGCGAAAAGCGAGGTTATGGTCCGCAATTGATCCCTATCTGAACCCGTGTCCTTGACGTGACTTTTCTCGGGGTGTTAGACATAGCTGGACGGGAAAAGGCGAATGGAGGATTTTCTTTATAAGGCTTCTCCGTCCCGCACGGGTGGATGGCGTAGCCGTGAACGGAAAATGGCGGATTCTGATTACATGGGCTGGGAAAAAGAGGAGGAGCCCATGCGGACGGTGGAGGCGAGGGCGGAGAAGCCCGTAGCCGGGCGGGGTTCCGGCGTATTGTCCGGGAGGCGCGGAGGAAAGGGCCGCAGGCGTGGAGTGCTTGGCAAGCGGTCCTGCCCGAGGCCGGTTTCCATGCGGATATAGGGGAGGAAAGAGCCGCGGTCTTGGAGGGATTGGCAAGTATATTTACCGGCAAAACGCTTGCCCCTCGCGTATAGCGCGCAGACGGCGCGACCCTGATGGCCCCGGAGGGCGCGAGGAGAAGGGAGCTGTGAAGACGGCATCAACGGCGATCATGGCCATCGGTGCGCGAGGAGTCAGTGAAACCTGGCGCAGGGGCCCGTGAAACGAAACGCAGGGATCTCAGAGCAACAGGGAGGTGAGGATAATGGCCCCCAAAGAGGTTCTTATCTACGGGGCCGGGATGTCCGGCATGGTGGCGGCTTACAACCTGGCGGTGGAGGGGCATCAGGTGCTGGTGCGCGAGCAGGAGCCATCCTACGGGGGCTCGCGCATCTTCAACCCCTCCCTGCACACCACGCCCCTGGACGTGGCGGCGACCTCGGAGTACATCGGCATCGACCTCTCGCCGGTGTTCGTCCCGGTGAGCGCCCTCTATATATATCTGCACGACCTGGAGATCCCGGCGCCGGCGGCCATGTCCTACCACGTGGAGCGCAGCTCCCGCCCCCAGAGCCTGGACACCCTGCTCTACAACAAGTGCCTGGAGGCGGGGGTGAAGTTCGAGTTCAACTCCCCGTTGCGCAAGCAGGACGTGGCGGACCTCCCGCCGGGGACCATCATCGCCTGCGGTCTCAACCAGCCCGCCTACGACCACCTCGAGGTCCCCTACGTGCACTGGTACGCCTGGATGGCCTCGGGCGAGGCCGACTCCGAGCCCTACGCCTGGATCTGGCTGGACGAGTGCATCAACGAATACGGCTACATCTCCTTCGCCAACGGCATCTACTACAACCTGCTCTTCTCCTACGGCCAGGAGATACCCCGCGAGGGGTTGGAGAGGTACCGCTCCTTCATGAGGCGGGTGCGGGGCATGGAGGAGGACAACTGGGAGTACATAAGCGGCGTGGCACCCGCGGCCTCGCCGGACAGCCCACAGCTCTTCCGCGACGGGCTGATCATGTGCGGCACCATGAGCGGCTCCATCGACCCCTTCATGGGCTTCGGCATCTCCGGCGCCCTGGTGTCGGGGAAGGTGGCTGCCATCGCCGTCACTGACCGCGAGAAGGCCATGGAGGAGTTCCAGCGCTTCAACCGCAACTTTGCCAAGGTCTTCCATTTCAAGCAGAACCTCTGGTACCCCCTGCGGGCGCGCGTGGACCTGCTCGAGGATTTGGCGCGCATACTGGGC
>JACVJG010000372.1 GCA_015711875.1 Candidatus Solincola jinzensis
CCAGTCGCGGTGCTCTTGCAGGTCGATGTCCCCGAAAACCCCCGCCTCGACGCCGCTGGCCTTCAGTCCCGATATCTCTTCCTTGAAGGCCTGCTCGTATGCATCCCAGGTAGCGCTCCCGAAACGTATGGGGATCCCGAGGGTTCGGGCCTGGCGCTCGAGAAGGGCTCTCGAGATGCCGTGGGAGCGGGAGATCTCGCCGTTCTCGTGCAGCATGGTGAAGAGCATCTTCACCTCGTGCCCCTCGCGCAGGGCGCGGTAAAGGGCATGGCAGGAGTCCTTGCCCCCGCTCCATGATGAAAAGGCGTTATATCGTTTCAATCTCGTTCCTCCGTCTTGTTCGATCGAAGCAAACCGCCTTCTCTCGACCCTTGTGCTTTCCAGGGGCATGCTATCCGATGTCTCAACCGGTGTCCAGAGCAACCCATCGTTGCTTCCGGATACATGACACGTGCAGTGGCATAGCCTTGACGAGGAGAAACTCCCATGGTAACTTAAGACTGACCGGTTGGTCTAATGGAGGAAAGCGAGATGGCCAGGACCCTGGGGCTGAGGAAGAACCCGGTCAAGGACGAGAGGGAGCAGGCCTTCAAACAGGCGGCCCTCAAGCTTTTTTCCACCAGGGGATATCACAAGACCACCATGCAGGAGATCGCCCTGGAGGCGGGCTTCGGAAAGGGCACCCTTTACTGGTACTGGAGATCCAAGGAAGAGCTGTATTTCGCTCTGGTGGAGGATTCCCACCGCGAGTTCGTGGGGCTGGTGAGGCAGGCCTCGGAGATGGAGGGCACGGCCCTGGAGAAGCTGGCCTGGCTGGGGAGAGAGACCGCGGACCTCCACTACCGGGAACGCGATTATACCAAGCTCTCGTGGAAGATGCGGGCGGAGGAGCTGGAGACCTTCTCGCCCGAATACGTGGAGAGGATGCGGGAGAACAACGCCGAGACCAAGCGAGAGTTGCAGAGGATAGTCGAGCAGGGCATCGGGGAGGGATCCCTGCCCCCCGTTGACCCCTATTATTTCACCTGTATGCTGCTGGGCCTGGTGGAGGGCATGGAGATCCAGTGGCTGGAGGACCCTGAGGCCTTTGACCTGCGCAGGGCCATGGAGATGGTTCTTTCCCTGGGAGCGATGGCGCGACCTTTCCTGAAAGAGCTCTATGCCCGCTATCAGGCATGAGTCCTATATGAGAAGCGTCCGTTGGCGATCGACAGGAGGTACGAGCGATGTCCAGACTGGTTATCATGGGCGGTTGCGGCGCGGTGGGCAGCACCGCGGTGCGAAGCCTGGCGAGCACTGATTATTACGACGAGTACGTGGTTGCGGACCGCGATATCGAGGCCGCGCGCAGGCTCTCCTCGGAGCTGGGCCCCGATAAGGTCAAGGCCTTCGAGCTCAACGCCGACGACCCCGAGAACCTGCGCGAGGCTATGCGGGGCGCTTCGGTGGTGCTTAACTGCGTAGGCCCCTTCTATAAATACGGCCCTCCCATCCTCGAGGCGGCCATCGCGGCGGGCGTCGACTACGTGGACATCTGCGACGACATGGACGCCACCGAGACAATGCTGGGCATGGACGCCAAGGCCAGGGAGGCGGGCATCTCCGCCCTGGTGGGGATGGGTAGCTCCCCGGGAATGGCCAACCTGCTGGTCAAGTTCACAGCGGAGACCCTGCTTGACCAGGTGGATTCCGTGGACATTTACCATGCCCATGGCGGCGAGCCGGTGGAGGGGCCGGCGGTCATCAAGCACCGCTTCCATTCCATGGAGATCGACATCCCCATGTTCCTGGACGGCGAGTACAAGACGGTCAGGCTCTTCGAGGAGAGCGGAAGGGCACTGGAGGAGGAGACGGATTTCCGGGACGTGGGCACCTATCCCGTTTACGCTTATCCCCACCCCGAGACCATAACCCTCCCCAAGTACATCAAGGGCGTGAAGAGGGTCACCAACCTGGGCCTGGTCATCCCCGTCTCCTACGCCAACCTCATCAAGGACATGGTCAGGCTGGGCCTCACCTCCGACGAGCCCCTTGAGGTGCAGGGCCAGATGGTCATCCCGCGCGAGTTCGCGGTGGCCTTTGTCATCTCCCGCCGCGACGCCTTGCTCAAGGAGGCGGGCATCGACTCCCCGCGTGGCTGCCTCAAGATCGTGGTCAAGGGGGAAAAGGGCGGCGAGCCCCATACCTACGTCTTCCAGATGTCCTCCAGCGGCATGGGCATGGGTGAGGGAACCGGCATCCCCGCCGCTCTGGGGGCCATCGTCATGGGGCAGGGCAAAGTGACCCTCAAGGGCGTCTTCCCTCCCGAGGCGGCGGTCAATCCCCTGGACATGATCCAGCTCGCGGGCGAGGTGATAAAGTCCTCCGGTAAGGGGGACAGCGCCCCTATCTATATCGAGCATATAGACAAGGACGGCAAGGTAGAGGTGGTCGACCTGAAGTTATGAGGTCGAGGCCGGGAAAGATATGTGGTCACGAGGGGCGGTTTTCCGGTAGCCATACGCAAGACCTGAAGGGGGTAGTGGATGGGCGAGAAGTTCATCGTCAGCCATGACGTGGGCACGGGTGGCAGCAAAGCTGTGCTCACCGACCTTGCGGGTAACATCCTGGCCTCGAGTTTCGAGCCCTACGGTATATCCTACCCTCAACCCCACTGGGCGGAGCAGGACCCGCGCGACTGGTGGAAAGCGGTCACCACTAGCACCCAGAGGGTATTGAAGGAGAGCAAGATCAACGCCAAGCAGGTCATCGGCACCGGCTTCGCCACTCAGATGCTGGGGGTCCTGCCGGTGGACTCGAAGGGCACGCCCCTGCGCCCCGCTATCATCTGGATAGACAGCCGCGCCGACGAGCAGGCGCAGCGCCTGGTACGCCGTCTGGGCGGCCCCAGGGTGATCATGGCGGTGGCGGGGGCGGTTCCCTCGGGCAAGGACGTCATCTGCAAGATTCTCTGGCTCAAGGAGAAGGAGCCACAGGTTTTCCAGGATACCCACAAGATCCTCGACGTCAACGGCTACCTGGTCTGCCGCGCCACTGGCAACATGGTCATCGACCACACCGGCGCGGGGGTGACCGGGTTCTTGAAGAACAAGACCCGCGAATGGGACCCCCTGTTCGCCCGCCTATTGGGCATCCCACTGGAGAAGATGCCGGAGGTCAAGAGCTCCATCGAGGTGGTGGGCCTGCTCACGCGCGAGGCGGCGGAGGAGATGGGACTGGAGCCCGGCACCCCGGTCATCGGGGGCATGGGTGACGTTCCCGCGGCCGCCACCGGATCCGGCGCGCTGGAGAACGGTGACGCCCACGTCTATCTCGGCACCTCGGGTTGGCTGGTGATCACGGTGGCCAAACCGAAGAACCTCGGCCGCAACGGCATCGTGTCCGTGGTCTCCGCGGACCCGGAGATGTTCATGATGATAGGGGAGACGGAGACGGCGGGCGCCTGCCTGAAATGGTTCGCCGAGAACTTCGCCAGCGTGGAGGAGAAGGAGAAAGCCGGACGCCTCGGGGGCGAGATGGCCATCTTCTCCGTGCTCGACGAGACGGCGGCGGAGGTGGAGCCCGGAGCCAAGCGCCTGCTCTTCACCCCCTGGATGTTCGGGGAGCGCGCACCCATCACCGACACCACCCTGCGCGCCGCCTTTGTCAACCTCTCCCTCGAGCATAAGCGGGAGCACATGCTGCGTTCCATTTATGAGGGAGTGGCCTACAACTTCCGCTGGCTGGTGGA
>JACVJG010000373.1 GCA_015711875.1 Candidatus Solincola jinzensis
CCTTCGCCATGCTCTCGGCCCTGCTGCAGTGGTACCAGCAGCACCGCAAACCTGAAGCCAAGGAGGGATGACGAGATGCACGAGGCCTGGCGTTATTTCCTCCTCTTTTTCGGCGCCGCCATCGTCGCCAACATCCTGCTCATCCGCTTTATCGCCCTGTGCCCCTTCTTCGGGGTCTCCAACAGCCTCGAGACCTCCCTGGGCATGAGCATCTCGGTGATCTTCGTCATGGTCATGGCCACCTCGGTGAGCTGGCTGGCCTGGAACTATGCCCTGGAGCCGCTGGGGGTGGGGCAGTTCCTCTACATCCCCACTTTCATCCTGGTCATCGCCAGCCTGGTGCAGTTCGTCGAGATGGTCATCAAAAAGACCAGCCCACCCCTCTACCGCGCCATGGGCATCTACCTGCCCCTGATCACCACCAACTGCGCGGTGCTGGCGGCGGCCACGGAGAGCGTCAAGCCCGGGTTCTTCACCAAGTTGAACATCGCCTACAACTACGGATTCCTGGAATCGGTGGTGTACACGTTGGGGGTGGCGGTGGGATTCTCGCTCGTGCTCATCATCTTCGCCGCCATGCGCGAGCGCATAGACCTCGCGCCTGTACCCAAGTTCTTCCGAGGCGTGCCCATAGCCTTCATCGCCGCCGCCCTGTTCTCGCTGGCCTTCATGGGCTTCGCCGGCATGTTCGGACTGTGAGGAGCCGGTTATGGACTGGTCCCTGATATGGAAAGCGGCCATAGCCCTGGCGGGCTTCGGTGCTCTGCTGGGGGCGGTGCTGGCCGTGGCCTCGAAGCGTTTCCATGTCGAGGTCGATCCACGGGTGGCCGAGGTCCTCGACGCCCTGCCGGGCTCTAACTGCGGAGCTTGCGGCCTGCCGGGCTGCGAGGCGGCCGCAGAGGCGGTGGTGAGGGGCGACGCCCCTGTGACCATCTGCCGCGCGGGAGGTCCCGACGTGGCGGGCGAGGTGGCGAGGATAATGGGGGTCGAGGTGGGCACCCTCGTGCCCATGGTCGCCCACATCCACTGCCGCGGCGGCGCCACCCTCTCGCCCATACGCGCCGTCTACCAGGGAGTGAACTCGTGCCGCGCCGCGGAGATCGCGGGAGGGGCCGGCAAGGCCTGCCCCTTTGGATGCCTGTGCCTGGAGGACTGCGCCAGCGTGTGCCCCGTCAACGCCATCACCTTCGACGAGGACTGCATCAGGCGCGTCAACGTGAAGAAGTGCACCGGCTGCGGCCTTTGCGCCGACGTCTGCCCCCGCGACCTCATCGAGATGGTGCCCGCCTCGGCCACCGTGTTCGTGCGCTGCAAATGCCAGTACACAGGCAAAAAGGCCCTGAGCGTGTGCAAGGTCGCCTGTATCGGCTGCCGGAAATGCGAAAAGGTCTGCCCCGCCGACGCCATCCACGTGGACAACGGCTTCGCCACCATAGATTACGATAAGTGCACGAACTGCGGGGAGTGCGCCCTTGTCTGCCCCACCGACTCCATCCAGGTATGGGTCGCCGATGAAGGCCATCCCGAAGGCGGAGAGTTCACCGTTCCAGAAGGCAAGAGGAAAAGGGGCTCGCGCGGGGATGAGCCAGAGGCCTAGGGGCCAGGTCGCAGAGTAAACCTGAAGGTGCCCGTTTTCGGCGCGGTCAGCGTGGCAACTCAGGCAAAGCGATCGCTCTTTTGTGATCCCGACGCTACCGGCAAGTCGTCCAACAAGCACTCACTCGTCGTCGAGTTCAAGCGAGCGATCGCGTCTTTTCGACTCCGTTTCCGCCGTCCAACCGCCAGTACTGAGGCCATGGCGCCTCAACGGGCTTCCCGACCGGCGATGGTTATCGCCCGGGAGTGAAGGCATGGCAGGCGGTGACGGCACATCCGCTCACTCGCCGCGCAGCCAGCGCAGGGTGGGAATGAGGAATGGGTGCTCCTCTTCGACGCGCTTGAAGTCCGGCCCTTTCATGGCGCCCCTTTCGCGGGTCCAGGAAAGGGTGTTGTCGTAAGCGACGTCCACGCGCACGGGCTCCGGCAAAGCGAGCGCTTCCTCAAGCGCCCCGAACAGGTGGATGGCAAAGGCCGCGAAGAGCTTCTCCGCCGCATCCTCCTCCCGCGGCAGGTCGCAGGGCAGGTAGATCC
Organism: Candidatus Solincola jinzensis; assembly: GCA_015711875.1. Next base: position 2,131 of record JACVJG010000373.1, read on the forward strand.
CCAGCAGGCGAGGGGCACGGAAAACGGCGATCACCGGATCATAGACCATGGCGAAAAGGCGCCGCCGGAAGCGGGTGAGGTGATAACCGCCTTGAGGCAGGGCGCAATCCGCCCTCGGCTCATCAGCGCGCTCACAGGGCGGGAAAACCATCTCCACCGCCCCGCGCGTCTCCCTCTCCAGCGCCTCCACCGCCCTCCCCCAATCCACATCCACCGGCAGGGAGGCCTCGACAAAAAGGGAGCCGCGCAGCGACGCTTCGACGTCCAATACCTGCAACTCATCGGCCTCCAGGAATGAGACCATGCCTCGCGCGCTATAGGTATCGTAGGAGCGGTCTCCCAAACCCGCCAGGCGGTGTGCCGCCTCTCGCCCCACCTGCAGGAGGCGTCCCCGGAAGAACGCCTTCCCTGCCAGCGGCTCCATGCCGGGTGGCAGCAGCATAGGGATACGCTGGTAATCTCTGGTAAGCACTTCCCGCACGTGGGCGGGGAAGTCCGGCTTATCGAAAGCCCTCTTGGCGAGCGGATAGAGAAAACACGCCCTCCGGCCGTCCGCGAAAAGCGGCATCCTGCTCACGGGCAGGAAATGCGGAGAGGCGGCTGGCTCGTCTTCCCCGCGCCTGAGGGCGGCGCGCATCTCGCCCAGCACGTACTGGGGATAATGAGCGCGCGGCCTGTAAACCGCGGCATAGTGCCCCAGGAACCCCTCCCCCTCCACCACGTCCCCGGGCGAGACGGCGCCGGAGAATATAGCCGCTTTCAGGGAGCCGACATCCATGTGAGCGTGAGTGCCGCCCTCCCTGTCCGCGCCCATCAGCCCCTCGCGCTCACCTAGGACGTAGCACAGGGAGAAGCGGGAGATCTCCTCCGCCATCCCGCGCTCACCGCGTGGCGCTGGAACCCTGTACTTTCTTTCCTCCTCCAACATCATTCCTTTCCATCGTGTTCGCCGCCATCCCCACCCCGTGCGACATCCACCGAGCGGACCTCATCCTAGCATCTCCAAAAAATGGAGCGATAAACACCATGCGTTCTAGCATTGGGCAGAAGCCACCTAGCGGACCTCTCCCTCACATCAGCGCGGTTTCAACGCATAAGCCCCGCGGGCTGACTTGGGCAAGAGCGCCAGTTTAAAAAGCGGGCGCTTCTTCTTGACGATTATACCCGTTGTCCCTTCGCCATCCTCGGTATCTTTCGTTGAGGAGGAAGCCTCATGTGGTAGATACTTGTGCCAATGCCGATGATGCCTTTCATGGACACCTCCCTGCTCCGTTTTATTGCAGAGCAACTACAGGGGTTGTCGACCATGTTTTGAACCCGGGCAACACCCTGACTCGAATCCCTTGCGTCCCCGGCTCCGAGATGGAAAAAGACATTGGCGAGCATCTATTAGAAGCCCGTCATGCCGTCATCATGTCAACCGCTGCTTCTCAAACTTCACGAAAAAGCGTCTACTAACATCTCAGGAAAGCCCGCCGCGACCATACCCCGGCCTCGAGAGGGGGAAGACGCTGGCGAGCATCCTCGGAAGCCCGTTATCCCACCGTGACGCCAACTGCCGCTCACGATCCTTCGCGAAAAGAGCTATA
>JACVJG010000374.1 GCA_015711875.1 Candidatus Solincola jinzensis
GCGTAACTGAGCGTCCTGCGGGCAGGTCCGTCATCCCACATCTCAGCCTCATGCCAGCCTCAGAGGAAGCAATGCTCCTCGGCCCCGGCGATGGCTTCCTCCATGAGCGCCGAGAACAGGGGGCTTTCCCTCTCTCTCTCCTGCATGGCCAGGAAATCACTCATGATGCGCCTCGCCCGCCTGGGCCTGGGATTCTTCACCTCGAAACGATGTATCCTCACCCCCTCGTCCTCCTCGACGCCGCCGGGGAGGAAGTTGTCCCACACCAGGTAATCAAAGGGGGTCTGGATCATGCGCAGGGAGCGCGTGGTGAAAACCTCGACCTCGTGACCCCTGGCGGCGAGACGGAGCATCAACTCCCGCAGGTACCTCTCGCCTCCCCCGGGTATGTCCTTGCCGTAACGGTAGGTGACCAAAAGTATGCGCATGAAGCGATGTTCTCCTGTCCCCGTCCTTTTCCTTGTCCGTGCTCCCCGGCAAGGCCAGGGGCCGGCTTTGCGTCCGGCTACTTTCCCCGTGCCCCTTACGTGCATAGGTTATCCCATGAGGGCAGGACGGTAAACCCGCTTTCCCGGCTCATGCCCACGCGGGAGGGAAAAGGGCCTGCGCTTCATGCTGCCATGGGCATATCGCGCAACCCCGACGTGCCGCGGCCACGCGGGTGGTTCGCCCTCCCGGGCTGTTTGAGGCACCTCGCCGGCGATCCCCGTCCCCGCCTGGTCCCTCGCCGCCAAAAGCCATGCCTGTGCAGGGCATAGCTTCTTTAGGAGCAGGGAAGGCGAGCGGGAACGCGGTTCTTTTTCCGCTTACCCTCGCCTTGAGAAACAGGGGTTCGGGGCTCTACCTGTCTCCAGGGCATCCCACGACACGGAAGCTGCGCCTTGCCCCCCTTCAGTGCAGTCCCAGATAGGCCACGGCTATACCGAGGGTGCGGTGGTCCTCCACGCGCAGCGTGTCCCTTGGCCGGAAAGGGTTTTCCACCCTTAACTCCACCTCGTGCAATCCCGGCTCCACGGGATATGGCAAGGGTATGCGGTGGACATGATACTGGTTGGGCACCTCGAAGTTCGAGACCTGGCGACCGTCGATCCTCACCGCCACGCGTGACAGGCCCTCCGGATGCGCCATCACCGTTCGCAGACAGAGTTGGCGGCGCCTCCTCCCCGCCCGCAGGAAAACCGACGCCCTCTCCGCCGTCCAGCGGAAGGAGATACCTCGGGCATCGGTTTCCAGTTCATACCATCCCTCGCCCAGCGCTCCCGTCCTGGCGCGGCCCATCTCCACCCTCGCGCCGACCTCCCTTTCCTCCGGCCCGCCCGCGGCTCCGTTGCCGTTGCCCCTCGGATCCACTCCCACGGGAGGCTCTCCGATCTGGGGGCAGAGCACGCCTTCGGATATGAGCTGCCGGTCGCTCACCACCCGCATGGCCGCGATCTCCTTCCTCATGTGCAGGGTCTCCGGCAGGCAGAGGATGTTCCAGGCCAGCGCCTGGGCCATGCGCAGGGGGAGGACCGCTTTCTGCCGCGCGGTGAGTCCGCTCTCCATCTCGGAGCGCATGCGCCGGCCGAACCAGAACAACAGCTCTCTCCAGACCATTCTGAGGGTATCCCGCTCCATGTTCTTGATCAGCGCCCGCAGGCGGTTGCGCTCGTAGAGGTACTGGTTGCGGAGGCGCCGGTCGCCCATGGTGGAGGAAAGGTGATGTCTGGCCACCGCCCGCGGCTCATAGGCCACGCGGTAGCCGCAGATGTTCATCCTCCAACCGAGGTCCACGTCCTCGAAAAGATAACGGTAGCGCTCGTCGAACCCGCCCAGCTCCTCAAAGACGCTTTTTTTCATCATCATCGCCGCCGTGCACGCGTACATGACCCTCCGGGCATACGCGTAAGTTCCGGAGTCCTGGTTGAAGATGCCCCTGTCCCAGGCGTACCCGAGCAGGTTTATCATCCCTCCCGTGCTGTTGATCACCGTGGAGTGTCCGTTGAGCGTGATATGGGAGGCGCACGCACCCAGGCCGTCGCCGTCCGTGGCCATGGCCTCGAGCATGTATCTCATCCATGAAGGGTGAAGCTCCACGTCGTTGTCCAGAAATGCCAGGTATTCTCCCCTGGCCTCCGACGCCCCGATGTTCTTGGCCGCCGCCGGGCCGACATTCCTGTGGTTCAACAGCAGCTTTACCTCAGGATATCGTGATAGCACCAGCTCGGCGCTCCCGTCGTCGGAACCGTCGTCCACCACGATGATCTCGAAAGGCTGATCGGTATCCTGGTTTCGCAGGGAATCCAGGCAGGGAGAAAGCAGTTCCTCGCCGCGATAATTGGCGATCACCACGCTGGCCAGCGGCCGCTCGCTTTCCTCCATGTTCTTGTTCTCCCTATCCTTCCTACTCATCACGGCATTTCGGCAACTTCAGTGATATTTCCTGCCCATGACCGCCGGCCTTTAAACCATACCCCGGGCCGCGGCTACGGTGCCCGCACGCGCCTCCTCTCCTACCCGCCCCGGGCAATGACAATGCTCAACCCCTCGCACGGCAAATGCCGCGCCATGATGTCAAGTGAGCCCCCCCGGAAGTCGAATTAATTATATACGACGCAGGCGAGATGCGCAGCGCTCTGCGACGTTATAGGGATTGTAAGGCTCCGCGAGACAAAAGGCGGGGACTTCGGAAGGCTTATCCGGCGCTGAGGCGCGAGGGAAGGAAGCGGGCGGATGGTTTCAGGCGCATTTGAACATGGGTCTGCCTGATCCTCGTGGACAGGTCCATGCTTCCGAAGCGCGCGTTCAAGGCGTGGACAAGGCAGAAGGGACTTGTGCCCGCAAAGCGCACCGTGGGGCGTGGCCGCGCCGGGCCGGCGCTTGCTTCCTGGTTACCGAGGGCCCCTAGAGACGCAGGGGCCTATCATGGAGGTGTCGCGCAACCCGGGTCCGTACCGATCAGGCCGTGGACCTGACGGGTCCGTGCGGCGGGGATGTCGGCGAACTGCGCTACTTCTGCCAGGACCGCGGGAGGCGAGTCCCCGCGCGGCGGGGATATCGGGTACGGCCCTCCCGTCAGGGTTCGGCGCGAACACGCCTGCCAAGAGCGGGAAACGGGAAAGGGAGGCGAGAGTTGAGGACGAGAGGGACTCCGGTTCTGGCCATCGCGATCCTGGTCGGCATGGCGCTGTTATTCAATGCCCTGCTGATCACGCCGCCACGCGAGGCGGCCGCGTACACTTACCCGCCGGGCTGGAGGATGGAATGGGCGCTGGACATGGGGAGCATGTTCAAGCATTCCTCTCCCACCCTCGCGGACATCGACGGCGACGGCCGGCAGGAGGTGCTCATCGGCAACCACAACGGCCATTTCTACTGCGTGGACGCCGGGGGCGGCATAAGGTGGGATTTCTTTACCGGCGCCCCCATCCAATCCACCCCCCTGGCGGTGGATTGCGATGGGGATGGGAAGCTAGAGGTATTCTTCGGTTGCGATAACGGCAACGTCTATGGCCTCAACTCCCAGGGCCAGCAGCTCTCCGCATGGGGATGGCCGAAGTTCGCCGGAACCGCCTTCGGCTACAAGGAAGTGTTCTCCTCCCCCTCCTGCGGCGACCTGGATGGCGACGGCGACCTGGAGATAGTGGTGGGGTCCTGGGGGCACTATATAACCGCCTGGCATTACCAGGGGCCGATGGCCTGGCAGTACTACAACGCCGACACCGTGTGGTC
>JACVJG010000375.1 GCA_015711875.1 Candidatus Solincola jinzensis
GGGATTTCACGTCACCGCCTCCCACCATGCGCAGCAAAAAGGCGGGCAAAAGCAGGAGGAATCCGAGCGACATACCCCACAGGCCTTGGCCCAGGAAGCTCCATCCACCCCATGCCGACATCACGGCGCCGCCCGCCAGGAAGGCGAGGACGAGCGCGTTGGGTACCCTGCGATAGCGCAGATCATACCAGCTCGCCAAGGTGGCGAAGGCGATGAGCGCAACAACCCTTACCGTCTCCATTCGACCGCCCTTCCTTTCCGCTTGGCATCAACCAAGGGCTCCCATGAGCTGCTGGAATATCTTGTTAAAGAAGCTCTTGATCACGTCGGTGCCTCCCGCCCAGGCGATGAGAGCACCCGCCACCGCCGCGGCCCCCAGTATCACCAGGGCGTATTCTGCGGTGGTCTGGGCTCCCTCGTCTCGCACCAGTTCCATCACCTGTCGCATCCGGCTCACCTCCTTTCAAAGGTCGATGTCTCATTGCCAACGCCGCCTTCCCCATCAAGAGGAGGCCGATCCGTTCCCGTATGCATCCTCGGGGCTCTTTACAGGGTGTTTCCAAGCATGATCCCTCCCACGGTGAGGAGCATGAAGGAGGGCAGGATCATGAAAACAAGCGGAAAAAGGATGTAGATCGATACCCTTGCCGCGCGGACCCTTTCCCGTTCGCGCCGGGCGTTTCTGAATTCCACCGCCAGCTCCTCCAGGATATCTGCGATGGGGGCGCCGGTCTCGTCGGCCCTGAGCAGGGTGCGGCAGAAGCGGCGCATCTCACGCCCGGGATGAGAGGCGGTGTGGCGCAGGGCTTCGGACACGCTCTCGCCCAGCCTCATTCGCTCGACGATCCCCTCCATCGCCGCGCGCGACGAGGAGTGGGCGCAGGCCCGCATGGAATGCTCCAGTGCGGCATGGAGGCCCTCGCCCGCATAGCAGAGCACCGCCATAAGATCCACTATCTCGGGAAGGTCTCCGGCAAGCTCCTCCCTGCGCCTGCGTGCGCGCCGCTTGAGGATCACCAGCGGCGCTTGATAAGCGCCCGCGTAAAGAAAGGGGCCGAGAAGGAGGCTTGCGGTGCCGAGGGGAAGCGCGAGCAGGGAGGAAGCCAGGGCTGCGGCAATGCGCAGCCCTTTTAAAAAGGAAGGGGTCCAGGCGCTGCCGGAGTCTCTGAGCAAGGCCTCGGTCCCGCCTCCCGCCCTATCCGGGAACGCCTCGCCCAGACGCGTGATCGTCCGCCGCATGCCGGGGAGCCGGCGCCCACGGAAAGGCTTTGCTTTCCCCTCCTCCCGCGCGCTTTCGACTTTCAGCAAGGCTTGGGCGGTGAGGCGACTGCGGAAGCCATGGAGAAAGGAAAGACCGAGAGAAAATACCGATAAGGCCGCGAGAGCCGCCGTGAGAACCTCCATCATTCCTCCTGGGCGACCATCTTGCGGATAATCAGGAACGCTCCCGCGTTGAGCGCCACCGCCACCGCCGCCATGACGTTCCCGGCGGGGGTAAAAAGCAACGGGCGCAGGGAGCGGGGGTTGAGGACGCCCTGCAGGAAGAGGAAAGCGAGGGGTAGGGAGGCGACGAGATAACCCGAGGCGCGGCTCTGCGAGGTGAGCATGCGCACCTCGCGCTTAACCTCCAGACCCTCCTGCACCCGTCTTCGCAGGCGCTCCAGGATACGTGGAAGATCGCCCCCCTTGCCGTGCAAAAGGGAGAGGATAGTGAAAGCAAGGCGGAGGGACGACGAGGGCGCGTGCTCAGCGGCTCGTGCGAGGGATTCCTCCAGCCCCGCTCCCAGACCTACGTCGCGCAGCACCAGCGACAGTTCCACCGCCAGTTCCGGCCCCACGTCCTCGCGACTCGCCTCCAGGGCCTGTAGGAGAGAGAGCCCCGAACGCAGCGACTGGTTGAGAGAATCTATGAGCTCCAGCGTTTGTTCCTCGAGGGCGGCAAGAGATTTGGAGCGCCTGCGTTTGTCCGCGAGACGCCGGAAGGCGGCGCAAGCTGGCCACACGCATCCGGCAAGAAAAGGGTTGCGGGTGAGAAAAAACACCGTAATCGCTGCGGAGATGAGCAACGCCGCCCTGCGTCGCCTCGCGCCGTTCAAGGAGAAGAGGCTCCGCAGACCGTCCGGAAAGGAAAAGGGATGAAACCCGGAAGGTCCTTCGTGGTCGAGAAGCACCCTGAGAGCCCGCTCTTTTCTGCCGGTTTTGCGCCACATGGCGAGAGCGGCGACAGCCAAGGCTGAAAGGGCAAGGACGGGGATAAGGTCGGTCATGGATGTGGCCTCACCTCCTCCACCCCCGACTCGAGCGGCGAGAAGGTGGCGTCCTCTAGGTTGCCGGGCCGGCCTCCAGGGGACGATGACCGCTCGATGCCGCTGCTCCCGTGGTCATGCCCCGGAAGGGTGATTGCAGGGTGAAAGGCGGAACACGCGTCAAAACGCCACCCACCGCCACCTCCCGCCTTTTCCCCTCGCTGCCCGCCTGCGGGGGTTTCGGAGGCAGGGGTGAAAACGTGGCGCAAACCGGGACGTGAGCTTTTTCCGCGCTCCATGCACGCTACTTCGACTACTTTTCTCTTCCCCGTCGCGTCGCGTTCCATATGTGCCATCACCTCCACGGCGTTGGCGATCTGTTCCCTTATCGCGTGTGAGGGCAAGCCCACGCCGGCGGTCATGGCCATGGTCTCCAGCCTTGACAGCGCGTCCATGGGGGAATTGGCGTGAACGGTGGTCAGGGAGCCGCGGTGTCCGGTGTTGAGGGCTTGAAGGAGATCGAGCGCCTCCGCCCCCCGCACCTCCCCGATGATGATGCGATCAGGTCGCATGCGCAGGGCGTTGCGAAGGAGGTCCCGCAGGGTTACCTCTCCCTTACCCTCAAGATTGGGAGGACGCGTTTCCAGGGGTATAACGTGCGGTTGTTGCAAGCGCAGCTCGGCCGCGTCCTCCAGGGTGATGACGCGCTCGCTGTGGCCGATGCGCGATGAAAGGGCGTTGAGCAGGGTGGTCTTGCCCGTGCCTGCCCCTCCTGAGATGACCAGGTTTTTTCGCTCTTCCACCGCGCATGCGAGGAACTCCGCCTGCTGACTGGTCATGGTGCCCTGTTCCACCAACTCCTCGATGGTATAAGGGCGGCGGCGGAACTTGCGAATGGTGATCACGGGGCCGAGGAGCGACAATGGCGGAAGCACCACATTCACGCGGGAACCATCTGGGAGACGCGCATCGACATAAGGGGAGGCCTCGTCCACATGCAGGCCCAGGGGCCCGATGATGCGGTCTATTATGCGGTATAATTCCTCCTCCCCATCCAGGGTCACGTCCGAGGATTGGATGCGCCCATCCCTCTCCACGTAGACGCGCCTTGGTCCATTGACCATGATCTCGGTGACGGTCTCGTCGCGCATGAGGGGCTCAAGGGGCCCGAGGCCCAGTACGTCATCGATGAGCCTGGCCAGTAAGACCTGCATCTCCGCGGGTTCGAGAACCAATCCCGCCTCCCACGCCGCTTCACGCGCGGCACGCAGCAGGGCCTTCCTGAGGGCATCGCTCCCGTGATCGGAAAGAAGCGGAAAACCGCCCTGGGGAAGCCTCTCTTTTACCCTCTCCTTGAGCAAGGAATAGACCTCTTTCATCCCTATCCTCCGAAATGACATTACCAGGTATTCCCATCCGCCCGGTGGCACCACATGGAGGGGGTGCGGGTCAAGAATGGCTG
>JACVJG010000376.1 GCA_015711875.1 Candidatus Solincola jinzensis
CGAAAGCGCCGATCTCCGTCAGGCGGTCGAGCATCTCCAGGTAGAGGCGATCCCGCTTGGCCAGGATTTCCGCCTCGCTGCGCCCCCCGTAATCGTAGATGCCCCGAGAGGTCTTGGCTCCCAGGTACCCAGCCTCGACCTTGTCGGCTATGAACTGGTTGCTGAGCCCGTAGCTCTTCATCACGTCGAGCACCAGGTCCAGCCCCGTGAAGTCCATGGTCTGAACCACTCCCACCACGGGCAGGCGTATCCCCAGGACGTTTTTGACCGCACGGTCTATGTCCTCAGGGGTCACCAGACCGCTGCCCAGCAGTTCGAAAACCGCCAGGGACATCATGTTCTGGATCTTGTTGACGATGAAGGCACGAGTGAAGCCCTTCATGGCCACCGGTGCTTTGCCCACGCGCTCGAGCAATGCCGTTGTAGCCGATACCGAGTCGGGCGAGGTCTCAGGCCCCGGCACCACCTCTACCAGAGGGATGATATGAGGCGGAAGGAACCAGTGCGCGATGAGGAGGCGACCGGGATCCCGGACTTCCGCGAACTCGAAGATGTCCAGCCCCGAGGTGTTGCTGGCGATGATGACCTCCGGCTGGCACAATGCATCCAGCCGCGAGAAAACCTCCTTCTTCACCTCCGCTACCTCGGGAACCGCTTCCACGACGAAATCCGCTCCTCGCGCCGCCTCTTCGAGATCGCCATGGATGGCGATACGCGTGGTTATGGCCGGGATGTCCTCCCGCCTCAGCTTCCCGCAATCGGCGAGCACCCCCAGGCTTTTCTCCACGAGGTCAACCGCCCGCTGCAAGGCTTCCTCGCTCACATCGAAGAGTCGGACCTCCATACCCGCCCGGGCGAAGACGAGAGCGATCCCATGCCCCATCTGCCCCGCCCCCACGACCGCCACTTTTCTCACTTCCGACGCATTCATACCGTACCCCTCCTCCTTGCTCACTTTTCCTGAAATATGAATGGTGCGTTTACGCCCGGATAAGCGGCGCAGAATCCAGGATCCCTCAAAGCCCGAGTGTGCGTCTTGATCTCATTGGGGCCGTGCTTCCCGGATCGACCGTCATGCCTCCGCCGTTCCACACATCCTACCCTTAGGCTCCGGCACTACGGGATATGTGCCTTGAAGCGTAAAGCTACCGTAAAGTCTCGCCGACGTTCGTGGAGACTTGCGGATCCCCAGCCCCATTCCCGCTGACCGCATCCCACTGCCTCCTCAACCCTTCTCCGCCTCGCCGAACTTCTCCACCAGGTCGGCAAAGGGCAGGCGGTAATCCATGAAGGTGGGAATGGGATAGCGGATGCCCCGGGCGCTGGTGGCCTCCAGGCCCTCCATTATCATCTCCGCCCATGAAGCGGGAAATGCGAAGATGAGCTCGTCGTCCTGGGTAGCGGCGAACACGCGGTCACCGTTGCCAGGCAGTGCGACCCTGGGCGCGTCGGCTAGAAAGGCGCCTACCAGTCCCTCGTTGCAGGAGCCGCCTATACCCCCGAAGGACGCCTGCACCCTCTCCCCCGTCCACCTGGCGGCGGCCTGCACCAGCCGCATGACCTGTGCCGGCGTGCCGTAGACCATGACCAAGTGCGGTTCGACGCGGGCGCGCGTCAAGGGGAACACCGTGAGGGCGGGGTATCTTCCCATCTCCAGTCTCGCCATTCCCTCGGTCCTTTTCCTCGCCTTCTCCTCGTCCCGTGCATAGTTCATGACCTGCAGGAAGGACGCCATGAGGTCGTCCTCCCCGCCTTCCCCCCACCCCATGGCCGCGGAAGCCAGGGGGCAGCTGGACTGCTCCCGGTCCATGTAAAGGGTGAGGCCCCTGCGGCGGCAGATGGATAAGGCCTGACAGACGGCTATGGGGCACCCCGCCTCGTCGGATGGTCGGCGCGCTCGCTCCGGCGCCCCCTCTCCCTCTTCCAGGAATCGCACCCCCAGGGGAAAGGTGGCCGGCCTCAATTGCTCTTCCAGCCTTTTTCCTGTTTCCGCCCAGCCTTCCGTCCTCAACCACCTCTTTCAACAGGCCATGGAAACCTGCCGGCAGCGGACTCGAGCATAGCCGGCATTCCCTGTCGTTCCCGCCGTATCCCTTGGCCTTCCGTCCTCAACCACCTCTTTCAACAGGCCATGGAAACCTGCCGGCAGCGGACTCGAGCATAGCCGGCGCGGTTTTCTGCTTGCTCCCCGCACAGGGCGACAAACCTGGCAGTTTTGCCCGGCTTCCAGAAAAGGCTTTCCAGAGGATCTTCACCGTAGAAAACGATCAGCCCCGCAAATATGAGAATCCTCTGCATTTTTCCACAGCCATCAGTTCTTTCTTATCGTAACCACTTGACGGCATCTCCATTATCCGCCTCCGAAGCCAAGAGGCCAATGGATGTTCACGCCATCTCCGTCTCGATGCCTGGAGGCGGCGGAACCTCGGCACGCGCGGGTGGTCATGCGGAAACGCTGACGCATCCCTTGCATAACAATAGCTTTATGGCCACACTCCACCGTCTTCAGCCCCACGATATATACGAGCCAGGTACCTTACTTTACAGAAGGATATGTTGCCGGCGCGCGACACCGTCTTTCGCGCAAGGAGATAAACTGACTGCAATAATATCCAATTTATGGAACTGCATACCGGCTTCGGCGCTATCATAGCTCAGTGCCGCAATTCCTGCAGAAGCGCACTCCCTCGCGTACCTTTTCCCCGCAGGAGGGGCAGAGCCCTGACCCATGTTCCTGGTCGTTCGCCGATCCCCTCACCTCATGACCGCATCCTCTGCAGAAACGCGCTCCCTCGCGCAGCGGCTTCCCGCAGGCGGGGCAGAAACCGGGCATGGCCTCCGCCAGCGGCTCTCCTGGCTCTGCTTTCTTTCCGCATTGCCTGCAGAAACGCGCTCCCTGTCGCAGAGGCTTCCCGCAGGCGGGGCAGAAACCTGAGAGCTCCCCGGGTTGCCCTTCATGAGCAGCGTCCGCCGCATCATCTCTGGATTCGCGGGAGACATGCCGATCGGATGGCAGGACGTCTGCCGTTTCCTCCCTGGTCCCTGAGGCGCGCAGGCGCGCCAGCACGGTGTCGCGCGTGAAGGGGGTGTCCATGGCGAACTCCTCCCAGGGCGGAGCCATGGAATCTTCTCCCAATACGTTGTCGATGATCTCGAGCGCCAGGGAGGGGCCGACGAGGGCCAGGGCCGCCCTGCCGCCCGCGAGGCCGCTCAGGTCGGCCAGCCACACGCCGCCGGGGGTGCGCCACCCCGCGAGCGCGGTGGTCTCGGCGACCTGCCGGTCGGCCAGGCGAAGCGAGACCAGGCCGAAGTCGAAAGCCGTGGTCAAGCCCCAGAGAAGGGAGCTGAGGAAATCGGGCAAGGCGTACAGCTCTCCCCGCGGGCCGGCCGCCTCGATGAGCCAGCCCTGCCGCGCCATGTCCGCAAGCAGGCGGCCGAGCCCTTCCGGCAGCCCTTGCGGCACCCCGTCCGGGGCCAGCAGCGAGAAGAGGGAGACCGCCCAGCCGGGGTTGGGCCGCGAGATCCCGTCCGTCCAGGCCTTCTCCACCTCCGCCCGGCTTATCCCCAAGGGGGCTCCCCCCGAGCGCTGAAGGCGGCGCTCCAGGGCTGCGGCGCGGTAGGCGTCGAGGCAGGCAGCGAGGGCCCAGAGGTGACTTGAAGGAAGCTCGGAACGGTAGGGCTCCGCCTCCGCCACATCTTCCAGGG
>JACVJG010000377.1 GCA_015711875.1 Candidatus Solincola jinzensis
GAGAAAAGAGCCACGACAGCCGGGCCTTAAGCGCCGTATACGCGGCATAGCGCGGTGAGGAGAAGGACATCGACCGCGGCGCCGGGACCCGGCGGCTGAAAGGTGGTGAGGGATGATGAACATCGGCAACATCCCTGCGGGGAACACCGACCATGTGCTGCCAGAATATCCCAGCGGCAAGGTGCTCAAGCACGTGCTCAAGGAGGATTTCCAGACGTGAGCACGGTTTTCCTCGCGGCCATGCGGTTGGGTGCAGGTTAGCGCGCCCTCGAGCGAGGGAGAGTAGTTTGGAGAGGAGCGGGGTGATCACGGAGGATTTGCCAGAAGAGGCGTCTCTAAGACCCTCGAGCAAGGGAAGGGAACGTGGAGAGGAGCGGGAGTACCGGCTTGACGGGTCGATCGCCGGGAGCGGTGGTATCGCCTGGATACACATCGCTTGAGATGGCTTTGACTTTCGTGGAGGGAGCATGTTCAGGACGCGGATAACGGAGCTTTTCGGGATCGAGTGCCCCGTGATCGGTGGCTGTATGCAATGGATAACCGGGCCCGAGTTCACGGCGGCGGTGTGCGAGGCGGGGGCGCTGGGGATCATGTCCTCGGCCATGTTCCCCACCCAGGAGGAGTTCCGTGCCGCCCTGCGCAGGTTGAAGGAGCTGACAGACAAGCCCTTCGCCGTGAACCTCAATCTCTTCCCCGCCCTGCGGCCCATAGATAACCGCCTCTACGCCGAGGTGATCCTGGAGGAAGGCGGGGTGACGGCAGTGGAGTTCAGCGGCAACCGTCCCCCCGAGGAGCTGGTGGCCATGCTCAAGGAAGGCGGACTCAAGCTCATGCACAAATGCGTGAGCGTGCGCCACGCCGTGAGCGCTCAGAAAGCGGGAGTGGACGCGGTCACCCTCTTCGGCTATGAGGGTGGAGGCCACATCGGGTCCGTGGCCACCCTTTCCCTGGTGCCCAGGGCGGTTGACGTCCTGGATATACCGGTGATCGCCGCGGGAGGCATCGCGGACGGCAGGGGGATGCTGGCCGCCTTGAGCCTGGGGGCGGAGGCGGTTCTCATCGGCACCAGGCTCCTGCTCACGCGCGAATGCCCCATGAGCGAGGCGGTGAAGCAGAGCCTGCTGGCGGCGGGAGAGGAGGACACCGTGCCCTTGCTGGGGTCGGTGCACAACACCATCCGTGTCATAAAAAACCGGGCGGCGGAAAAGGCGGCGGAGCTCGAGAGGAACGGCGCGGATTTTCAGGAGATACTCGCCATCGTGGCCGGGTCCAACACCCGCGGCATGCTGGAGCAGGGAGAGGTGGACCTGGGGGTGCTGGCATGCAGCCAGAGCGTGGGGCTGCTGCACGATATCGTGACGGTGAAGGAAGCGATCCAGGGTATGGTCGCGCAGGCGGAGGAGATCGCGGGCAGACTGGCAAGCTCGCATACCGCCTGAGAGAGAACGGGAGGGTTCATAGATGAAGGATTACGACGTGGTTGTGATCGGGGCCGGCCTGGGGGGCCTGTCCTCGGCGGCCTTCCTGGCCAAGGCGGGAAAGAAGGTCCTCGTCCTGGAGCGCCACTACGTGCCGGGGGGTTACGCGTCCTCCTTCGTGCGCGGGCGATTCGAGTTCGAGATCTCCCTGCACGAGCTCTCGGGGCTGGGGGACGAAAAGAACCCCGGCCCGCTGTGGAGGCTGTTAAACGAGGTGGACGTGGCGAGGCGGGTGGAGTTCCTGCCCATCCCCGAGTTCTACCGCTGCGTGCTTCCCGACGTGGACGTGGTGGTGCCCATCGGCAAGGACAACTTCATCGCCGCCCTGGCGGAGTATTTCCCCGCGGACGCCGACGGCATACGGGACTTCACCGAGCTGATGTTCAAGTACGCCGAGGAGGCGCTGCGCGCCAACCGCGTGGGCATGAAGATGGTCATGGAGCATCAGGAAGAATTTCCCAATTTGATCAAATACTTCGGGAAGAGCCTCAAGGAGGTCATGGACGAGTTCATCAAGGACGAGCGTGCATGCACGGTGTTCAACGTCCTCTGCGGCTATTACTGCAACAACCCCTCGGCGCTCTCCTTCCTCACCTACGCTCTGGGCACGGTGAGCTACCTGCGCTTCGGGCCCTGGCATATCAAGGGCAAGAGCCAGGCCCTTTCCCAGGCTTTCATGGATTCCATCGAGGACATGGGCGGCGAGGTCTGGCTGCGCAATGGCGCCTCGCGCATACTGGTGGAAGGGGGTAAGGTCAGGGGAGTGGTGGCCCAGGACGGGACGGAGATCCTCTGCCCCGTGGTGGTGAGCAACGCCAACCCATACGTGGCCTGCCTGGAGCTCATCGGGCGCGAAAAGGTGCCGGATTGGTACCTGAAGCGCCTGGGTGCCTGGACGGGCGGCGCCTCCACCGTAAACCTTTACCTGGGGGTGGACTGCGAATACCGGGACCTCGGCCTCGGCCACCACGAGACCTTCTACAGTGACGGCTACGACGTGGACGGCAACTGGATGAGGGTGAAGAGGGGGGAGACCCTGTTGCCCTCTGACATCGCGGTGACCGCCTACAACACCGTGGACCCGGAGTTCTCTCCCCCGGGTACCTCTTCCATCGTTTGCACCTACATCGCCTTCGCCGAGCCCTGGATGAAACTGCCTCCGTCGCAATATGCGGAGGCCAAGGAGAGGGCCGCGGAGCGTGTCCTTGACCTGGCGGAGAACGTGGCCCACGGCCTACGGGACCACATCGAGGTGATCGAGGTCGCCACCCCTCTGACCAACATCAGGTACTCCCGCAACGTGGGCGGGAGCATTATCGGCTTCGACGAGACCTTCGCGGGCACCGGCCTGGTGCGCATGTCCGCGCAAGGCCCGGTGGAGGGGCTTTACTTCTCCGGGGCCTGGGTGAATATCGGTGGAGGCTACGAGCCCTCCATGTACTCCGGCTTCCTCACCTCCCGCAAGGTGCTGGAGGATATGGAGGCGGGCGGCCCCAAACCAGGAACCCTGGAGAAGCTCCAGAGGGAGATGGAGAAGCAGGTAGAGGGCAGGGAGCTTCCCGACAGCCCCGTCACGCGAGTTGAGCGCGCCCTGGCCGGACTGCACCCAGACCGCGTGCAGCTGGAGGTGGCGGAGGTGATCGAGGAGACCCCCACCGCCAAGACCCTGCGCATGAGGGCGGTGGACGGGGAGCTGCCCTGGTTCCGCGCCGGCCAGTACATAAACCTCTTCTGCCAGGTGGGAGGGGTGCTGACCTCGAGGCCATATTCGATCTCCTCCCCGCCCGGGACGGGCTACTGGGACATCACCGTGCGCCGCACCGCGAACGGGTTCGTGTCAAATTACCTCCTGGACGAGGTGAAGCCGGGCGACCGTTTCGAGTCCACCAGCCCCTTTGGCAGCTTCTTCCACGAACCCGCCATGGACAGCGACGACCTGGTCTTCCTGGCGGGAGGGTCAGGGATAACCCCCTTCGCCTCCATCATCCGCGAGGCGGCGGAAAAGGGGACGGACCTCAGGATGCACCTTATCTACGGCAGCAGGGACCCGGGCGACATCATCTTCGGCGAGGAGATGAAGGAGCTGGAGGGCAGGATTCCGGGGCTCAAAGTGGATTACGTCATCTCCGAGCCCCCCGAGGGATGGACGGGGTTGTGCGGCCTGCTGGACGCGGAGATGATCTCGCGCCTGGTGGGGGAGGTGGAGGGCAAGACCTTC
>JACVJG010000378.1 GCA_015711875.1 Candidatus Solincola jinzensis
CCCCGCCATCGTGGACGAGTGCGGGCGCAAGGGCATCACCCGTCTGGCCATCCCCTCGGGCGGATTCGAGGAGTTCGCGGGGGGAGGCGGCGCCCTGCGGGACGCGCTGGTGGAGGCGGCGCGCAGGCACGGCATCCGCTTCGTGGGCCCCAACTGCCTCACGGTGATCAACGCCCACACCGGGCTCTGTCTGCCCTTCGTGCCCATACCTCCCGACCTCCCGCGTGGCTCCGTGAGCATCGTGGCCCAGAGCGGGGGCATAGGGCTCGATTTCCTCGCCCGCCTCAAGGACGAGAACACCGGCTTCGCCAAGTTCGTGAGCATCGGGAACAAGACCGACCTGGACGAGGTGGACTACCTGGAATACCTGGGTCGGGATCCCGCCACCGGCGTCATCTGCATGTACCTGGAGGACGTGGAGCGCGGAAGGGCTCTGCTGGATACTGCACGCGCCATCGACAAGCCCATCCTTCTCTACAAGGCCAACGTGGAGCCGCTTACGCGTGAGAGCGCCCAGTCGCATACCGCCGCCCTGGCCAACGACGACGCGGTGCTCGACGGCGCCCTGCGCCAGGCGGGCATCATGCGCGTGGGACGGCTCGCTGAGCTGGCGGGCTATGCCAAGGTGTTCTCGCTTCCGCCCCTGCGCGGCAACCGCGTGGCCCTGGTATCGCCCACCGGCGGCATACTGGTCCTGGCCTCGGACCAGTGCGCGCGCCGCGGTTTCGTCTTCCCGCCCCTTCCCGCATCCCTGGTCGATGACATCAGGTCACACCTCAGGGCCGGGGTCATAAACATCACCAACCCCGTGGACCTCGGCGACGTGCATGACGCCGAGGCCAGGGTGTATATCGTGGACCGGCTCATGGAACAGGACTTCATCGACGGGGTGATCATGCTCCTCATCTCGCGCATGGCCTCCGGCGAGGTCAGCACGGGAGGCATACACGGCCTGCGCAGGAACATCCTCCCCGACCTCGAGGCCCTGGTGCGCAAGCACGGCAAGCCCCTGGTTTTCAGCCTCCTGGCCACTGCCGAGGTGCGCAACAACGCCAGGCGCATGGTGAGCCTTCCCATCTTCGACGACGCCGAGGAGGCGGTGGACGCCGCCGCCGCCCTGCGCGATTTCAGCCTCCGCAAGGATCAGACAAGAGGGCATGACGCGGATAGGAGTCCAAGGTGACAAGGGCCGGAAGGCTTGCGGCGGAAGAGCGGAAGAGTAAAGCCCCGTAAACTCCTGCGCCACTCCATGATGTCCTGCGTGACAAGGACATCCACGGCGTGCGTTCACTTGGCCGGGATCCGAGCGGCGCGGGAGCCGGGAGGTAATCATGGGTCGCCGCTCGGTAAAGGGGCAGGTATCAGCGTAAAAAAGCATCTACCAATGTTGCGGATCTGCCGAGGGCCTCGCGGTGGGCGTCGGGCAGACATCGTTTTTCGGCGAGTGGTTGAGTGGTTGAAAGGAAAAAACAGGAATCTTGTATCCGCTTACCAAGCATAGCGGTGGTGGCGTTTTTTGCGAGGGTTAAAGGGTCGGAGCCCGTGAGACAGCGGGCTGGCCGGCTCAAGCGCCATTAGGAGGAGCGCTTGGGAAACACACGCAAGGGCCTTTATTACGGTTGGGTGGTGGTGGGCGTCGCCTTCCTGGTGATGTTCGTCAACTACGGCGTGCGCGGCACCCAGACCATCTTCGTGAAAGAGATCGCCGACGACCTGGGCATCGGTCGTGGAGCGGTCTCCGTTCCTTTCCTGGTGTGCATAATGATCTACGCCTTTCTGGCTCCTCTGACGGGCAGGCTGGTGGACCGTTACGGCCCGCGCTGGGTGATGGCCGGGGGAGCCCTGGTCTCGGGCCTCGGTTTGTGGATGTGCTCCCGCGCCGGCAGCCTGGCCGCCCTGGTGTTCTGGTTCGGGGTGGTCTTCGGGGTAGGGGGGAACGGCATCGGCCTGGTGCCCTCCAACACCTCCGTGGCCATGTGGTTCAGGCGCAGGCTGGGCACCGCCCTGGGGGTGGCCACGGTGGGTATCGGGGTGGGGACCATGGTGTTGCCGCGCCTCACGGGGCTGGTGCAGTCGCACTGGGGATGGAGGGGAGCTTTCCAGTTCCTGGGATATATCGCACTATCCCTCGCGGTGCCGGCGGTTTTTCTCCTGCGCGGCGGCACCCCCGGGGAATGCGAGGGGGAGGAGCCCGGCGCCGTGGGCAGAGAGCCGGCGCGGCGTGGGGAGAGACCAGGCATGGGATTCGGCGGGGAACCCGCAGAAAGCGTGATCGGGTCTCCGGCTGACGTCAACGGGTCAGGTCTGGACCCGCGCGACGCACATTCCGCCACGGCGGTTGAGGAAAAAGAGGGAGAGGAGCTCAGCGTGGCGACGGCGAAAAACGCGCCCATGGTTTTCTCCCGCGCCGGCGTTGAAAGGGAGAACATGAACGAGGGCCTGCCGGCCGGCGACATCGGCGAAGGAGAGGTGATAGAAGAGGAAACGTGCGAGCGCGCGAACACGCCAGGGGGCCTCACCCTGAGAGAGGCGGTCCGCACCTCCTCCTTCTGGCTGCTCTTCGCCGGCTTCGTGCTCATCGTCATCGCGCTGTACGGCGTGCAGTTCCACCAGGTGCCCTACGCCACCGACCGCGGCATCGGCAGGGAGTGGGCGCTGTGGTCGGTGACCGTCTTCGGGGCCACCTCCATCCTGGGCAGGTTCTTCTTCGGGTGGCTCTCCGACCGCACGCGGGAGAAAAAAGCGGCCCTTTACCCCTCCGTGGCCTTTCTCTTCCTAGGGCTGGTCATGCTGATGCTGGTGCGCAACCTGTGGTCGCTGATGGCCTTCGCCGCCGTGTTCGGGTTCGGGTTCGCCGCCTACGGGCCGGTGATACCAGCCGTATGCGCCGAGGTGTTCGGGAAGGCGAACATGGGGGCCATCTTCGGGGCTGTGACCACCGGCGGGGCGCTGGGAGGGGCCGCAGGCCCTTACCTCACGGGTTTCATCTTCGACCACACCGGGAGCTACGCGGGGGCCTGGATACTGGCCATGGCCTGTGTCGCCCTCTCCGCTTTCCTCTTCTCCCGCGTGCGCGTCCTCTGGAGAGAGCCATAGGAATGTTGACTTGCGCCGGCCCTGCACGGGTGAGGGCGAATATATGATGCCATATGATTCCGGATAATCAATGGTGAACGGTAGGCGCTTTCCGGCCATTCCACGCCGGCGGGCCCGGAGCATCGTGACGGTGCAGACCAGGGCGAGCATAAGTGAGGCATATCGCCTTCCAGGAGGCAGGGGGGAAGCGGCAAGCGCCACACGGTAACTTGATCCTTGGTTGGTTTCTCCAAGATCAGGCTTGAGAGGAGAAGTATCCCCAAACGGCATAGCCGAGCTGTGAGCGCTTGTCATCGACCTCGCGGATCGCCGCTGGCCGGCGCAAGGGGCGTCCCGATGCGCGCGTCAGGCCCGCCATGCGTTTCAGAGATAATCCTGGGGGTCGATGCCGGCGTCCTCGGGGTGGATGGACTCCAGTATAGCCCTCCCGCCCTCACTCACCTTCTCCACCAGGCGCGCCAGGTCCATGACCCGGGGCTCGACCTCGCCTCCTTCCGCGTCCCGGATCACCTTAACCCGCGGCCAGGCAGCGTCGTCGCCCGCCGCCTCGTAGACCACCGCCGTCTCCCCGGTGGCCAGGCGCACCAGGGTG
>MU158561.1:0-2237 GCA_015711875.1 Candidatus Solincola jinzensis
CAGGCCCAGCGCAACGAGATCCGGCGCGAAAGAGCCCTGCGCAAGTGCCAGGAGCTTATCGCCAAGCATCAACTGGCCATGAAGCTCATCGACATAGACTACGCTTTCGACGGCTCCTCCATCACCTTTTATTTCACCGCCGACGGGAGGGTGGATTTCCGCAACCTGGTGCGTGACCTGGCCTCCGCGCTCAAGACGCGCATCGAGCTGCGCCAGATCGGGGTGCGGGACGAGGCCAGGATGGTGGGCGGCCTGGGGCCGTGCGGGCTGACGCTGTGCTGCGCTTCCTTCCTGGAGGAGTTCCATCCCATCTCCATACGCATGGCCAAGGAACAACACCTCCCGCTCAACCCCGCCAAGATATCGGGGGTGTGCGGGAGACTGATGTGCTGCCTGCGCTACGAGCAGGACTCCTACCGTCGCTTCCTGCTCTGGGTGCCTGGTATCGGAGAGAAGGTGGAGACGGAGCGAGGCGAGGGAAGGGTGATAGCCCACGACGTCATGCACGAAAAGGTGACCGTGGAGCTGGAGAGCGGGGAGAAGATGGTCCTGCCCGCGTCCTGGTTCGGCCCCGAGCCCCAGGAGGTGGATGTGGAGCCGGAGGAGGGCGAGGACGAGGTGGTGGAGGACACCGACCTGGAGCTTGAGGAGGAGATCTGACCTCTCCGCTGCCGTCGAGGCGTCGTCTTCGCTCGCGTTCCCGATGTCCCGTCATCGACAGCCTCCCCTGGCTTATGCTATATATTGTTACTGTCCTCGCGGAGAGCCCGAGGCGCTAAAAGCAAGGTAAGCTGACAGGTATATTATGGTAGAGGTGCGTTTTCACAGCCTGGGGGGGCAGGGAGCCGTGACCCTCATCAACATGCTCGCCAGAGCGGGCGACATGGTGGGCAAGCACGTGCAGGCCTTCCCTTTCTTCGGCGCAGAACGCAGGGGCGCTCCCGTGAAATGCTTTCTGCGCATGGACGACAAACCCATAGACCTGCGCAGCCAGATCTACCGGCCCGATTTCCTGGTGGTCATGAGCCCCGCGGTGCTGGAAGCCGCGATGGAGGATGGCACCAAGGAGAGCACGGTGATCCTGGTGAACATGAAAGAGGAGGAGGCGGCGAAAAAGCTGTCCGGCCTTCCCTTCGCGGTATACGCCGTGGACGGGACCTCCATCGCCATCGACCTGGGTATGGAGGTGGAGGGCATGCCGGTCACCAACATCGCCTTCCTGGGAGCGGTATCCTACGTCACCGAACTCGTGCCTCTGGAAGCGGTGACGGAAGTGATAAAGGAGAGCACCCCGCCCTCGCGCTTGGAGGCCAGCATGGAGGCGGCCAGGCGCGGTTTCACCTCCGTGGTGGAGATAAAAAGAGCGGATGAGGCGAGCCGCAGGGCCGCCAGGGGCGCCGCGCGATGAATAGCGGACAGTTCGAACGTCTGGAGGCGCCGTACCCATGCCCAAAAGGAAGAAAAAGGGATCAGACGAGATCGGGTTCGTGACCACCCTCTCGGTGCCCGGCGAGGGGAGCGTGGGCCTGACCGGCTCCTGGCGCATCTTCATCCCCGTTCTGGACGGCGAGAGGTGCAACAAATGCCTGCTCTGCTGGATATACTGCCCCGAGGCATGCATCAGCAAGGACATACGCATAAACTACGATTATTGCAAGGGGTGCGGCATCTGCGCGGAGGAGTGTCCGCGCGGAGCCATAAGCATGGTGAAAGAGGAAAAGAAGCGATGAGGCTGGTGGAAACGGGAAATCATGTGGCAGCCTGGGGGGTGCGCCTGTCCAGGGTGGAGGTGGTGTCCGCCTACCCCATCACTCCCCAGACCCAGGTCATCGAGGAGATATCCCGCTTTATCGACGAGGGCGAGATGGAATGCGAGTACATCCCCGTGGAGAGCGAGCACAGCGCCATGGCCGCTTTGATCGCTTCCGCGGCCATGGGGGTACGCTCCTTTTCCGCCACCTCATCCCACGGGCTCGCCTACATGCACGAGCTGCTGCACTGGGCCGCGGGCATACGCCTTCCCATGGTCATGGTCAACGTCAACCGCGCCCTCGGCCCGGGTTGGAACATCTGGTGCGATCACCAGGACACCATCGCCGCGCGGGACACGGGCTGGATACAGCTCCACTGTGCCTCGCACCAGGAGATCCTGGATACCGTCATCCAGGCCTATCGCATCAGCGAGGACCCCAGGGTGAACCTCCCGGTGATGGTGTGCTACGACGCCATCTTCCTCT
>MU158561.1:2247-3684 GCA_015711875.1 Candidatus Solincola jinzensis
CCTCTCCCATAACTACATGCAGGTGGATATCCCCGACCAGGAGACGGTGGACAGCTTCCTCCCGCCTTTCCGCTCCCTGTGGAGGCTGGACCTGGAGCACCCCCTCACCCATGGGTCCGTGATCTACCCTGACGACTACGAGGAGGTGCGCTACTCCATGTTCCAGGGACTGGAGAACGCGCGTGAGGTCATCAGGGAGGCGGCGAGGGAATACCGGGAGAAGGTGGGGGGTTATCACGGCGAGCTGGTGGACACCTACCGCATGGAGGATGCCCAGCACGCCCTGGTGGCCATGGGCAGCATGGCCTCCGAGGCCCGGGTGGCGGTGGATGTCCTGCGCGAGGCGGGACATCGCTTCGGGGTGGTGCGCGTGCGATCATACCGTCCCTTCCCGACCGAGGAGTTAGCCGCTTTTCTCTCGCCCTTGCGCACCGCCATGGTGCTGGACCGCAGCATCTCCTTCGGCATGGAAGGCCCCCTGTACTCCGAGGTGAAGGCGGCCCTTTACGGCCGCGGCGACGTATCGGTCTACGACATCGTAACCGGCCTGGGGGGGAGAGACGTGACCTATGAGCTCATCGCCGAGAACGCCGCGGCGGCCGCGGAGGGCAGGTTGGAGGCCAGGACCACCTGGCCGTCGGTGCGGCTCAACGACCATCACTTGGTGAGCAAGCGCGGGCTGGAAGGGTTGTGGGCGAAGGGGGGCAAGAGATGAAACTCAAAGACTTCCCGGAGGAGGAACTCTTCCTGCAGGGAAGCGCCGCATGCCAGGGATGTCCCGGGAGCGCGGCCATCCGCGTGGCCTTCAAAGCCCTGGGCCGCAACACCATCCTTGCGGTGATCGCTTCCTGCACCTCGGTGTTCCAGAGCCCCTTCCCGGTTTCTGCCCTGGGCCTGCCCACCCTGAACATGGCCTTCGCCACCGGAGGGGCCACCGCCTCCGGGCTCTCGGCCGCCGCCGACCGCCTGGTGGCCAGAGGCGTTTTCAAGGAAAAGCCCACCATCCTGGTGTGGGCAGGGGACGGGGGGACCTACGATATAGGCATCCAGGCCCTTTCCGGGGCGGCGGAGCGCAACACCGATTTCATCTACGTCTGCTACAACAACGAGGCCTATTCCAACACCGGGACCCAGCGCAGCGGGGCCACCCCTTACGCGGCGTGGACCACCAACACGGTGAAGGGCAAGGGGGAGTGGCGCAAGGACGTGGCCCAGATCATGGTGGCCCACGGCATACCCTACGTGGCCACCGCCTCCCTGGCCTATCCGACGGATATGTACCGCAAGTTCGCCAGGGCGAAGGAGATAAAGGGGACCCGCTACATCGAGATACAGGCTCCCTGCCCGCCGGGGTGGAAGTTCCCCTCCGCGCACACGGTGAAGATAGCCCGCCTGGCGGTGCAGACGGGCATGTGGCTCCTCTACGAGCACGAGAAA
>JACVJG010000381.1 GCA_015711875.1 Candidatus Solincola jinzensis
CAGGGGGTGATCTTCCTGGTGTTGGCCTTCACCCCCTGGTTCTACGGCTTCAGCCTCTCCACCCTGTGGAAGGTGCTGGCGGTGCTCCCTATACTCGTGCTGCTGGCCCTGAGCCTCACCTCCATGGGGGTGGCGGTGGCGGCTCGCATGACCTCCTTCGAGGGCTTTCCCATCGTGATGAACTTCCTCCTCATGCCGCTCTTCTTCCTCTCTGGCGCCTTCTTCCCGCTGCAGGGTCTGCCGGGGTGGATGACCGTGCTCACCAAGATCGATCCCCTCACCTATGGGGTGGATGCCCTGCGGGGGATCATGCTCAGGGGGGTGGATATCGGGGCCGGCATGCAGTCCTCGGTGGCGCAGCTGGCGGTATGGTTCAAGGACCCCCAGATCTACCAGATCGGGATGAGCAAGGGCTATCCCGACCCCGCCGCCGTGGTATCGGTGACCCAGAAGGCGGCGCTTCCCACCCAGGCCTATCCCATGTGGCTGAACGTGGTGGTGATGCTGGGCTTCGGCGCCTTCCTCTTCGCCCTCGCCCTGTGGCAGTTCAACCGCGCCGAATGAGGTTTGGGGTCAGGCCCGGACTTAGGACATCCCCTCTTGCTGCCCGGGCCAAGGGGCAGGCATTTTCTTGCATTAAGTCCTCGGAGTGAAGAAAGATCAGCTCTCTGAACGGCGCGGGACAGAGGATTCGGCCTCGGTCGATGGCTTGGCGGCTCTACGGTGCAATGGTGCGAGGTTGTTGCTATAATAAGTACTCGCCCGGCAAAGGTTCCGGGCGGATTCCGGGCGAGTGGCGGAATTGGTAGACGCGCTGGGTTCAGGGTCCAGTGCTCGTAGGGGCATGCGGGTTCGAGTCCCGCCTCGCCCACCAGGAACCGGGGACGGCTTGACCGCCGTCCCTTATTAAATATGCCCATATACCTCCCTGAGGGGAGGGGGAGCGTGAAGCACGCGAAGGAATGGCGGCAGGTTTGCAAGAAAAAAACCATAAGCGGCGCTCTTCAGTGTCCATAGGCTAGCGAGGTGTATAGTGTACGCGCAGGTGAGAGGGCCTAAGTTCAGCAGGCGCAGAAGGAATCCCGCGCCGGCCATCATCCTGGCCATCGTGGTGCTCATCCTCGGTTGTTGGATCTTCAATCTCACCTGCGGCAAGGGGGGCAAGGAGGTTAGCACCTCGGCGCTCACGGAATACGTGAACCGCGTGCGCCCCATCATCGACACCTCCACCAGCGTGGGGTCGAGCTGGAACGCCATACGCTCTTCCCTTGCCCAACTGGTTGCGGACCCGGATGGCTTGAACCAGCAGCTCACAGGCATCGAGCAATCATGCCTGGACCTGCTGGAACAGGCGAAGGGCATCGAGGTGCCCGAGAACCTCGGCAACGCCCATGCCGCCCTGCTCATCTGCCTGGAGCAGCGCTATCGTGGGTGCAAGACTTTCCGTTCGGACCTGGTCAATTCCCTTGAAGCCGTGGATCTCGATGTCTACGCCCGCAGCATCTCAGAGGACCTGCAGGAGCTGATGCACTCCGACGGCAGCTACCGCTTTTTCCGGCGGGCGCTCACCGAGGTGCTGGAGAAAAACAACATCCAGGACGTCGCTCCGCTCACGGATTCCATCTGGCTTGCGGACTGGGAAAACGCCTCCTACGGGAACGTAAAAGCCCTCCTTACCGCTTTGAGGGGGACGGAGGTGCACGGCGTGGCGGTGGGGGCGGTTTCCCTTGACCCCGAGGGAAAGGTGGAGGAGATAGGGGGCGAGGACATCCACCGTCTTCCTGAGACGGATACCCTGAACGTCACGGTGGAAGTGGAGAACCAGGGCAACCGGGCGGAGAAGGACGTGGTGGTCACGGTCAGCCTGTATACGGAGAGGAATCCCGCTCCCACCCGCCAGGAGCAGACCATCACTTCCATCAACCCCGGCGAGAAGCTGCAGGCCGTGTTCAAAGACCTGCGTCCCACCCCCGGAGTCCGCAACATCCTCGAGATAAAGGTCAGTCCCGTACCCCAGGAGAGCTTTCTGGACAACAACCAGAAACTCATCTATTTCACTCTGGGATGACCCCGGAGCCCGCCACGCCCCTACGCTGAGGAGGCGGGGAAGAGGACCCGCTTTCACGGACACCAGCCCTTTTCAGCGATGCTTCAACGTTTCGGCAGGAGCTTTTTGGGTTGAAAAAGGTTGAGGGGCCCCTATCATCCTGACAAAACAAGCAGATTCGACAAGAGTCCCGCTTTCGGGAAAAGAAGCGAAAATTGCTATACTTCAAGGTGAAAAGAGCTTGCATGGGCCGCGTGGTATCCCTCGGCCCGCGATGGCTCGGCATGTATACGGCTATATCCGATGGCTGAGGCGTTGCAGGGATTCCGTGCCCGCAAGGCGGGTGCGACCCTTGAACGGCATGGAAGGAACAGCGGAACACGAGAAACGAGGTCGTCGTATTGAGCCCAGCTTTCAGCGAAGGCATAGCCTACCTGCGCGATCGACTTGACGACATCGTCGAGGAGATCGTGCAGCGCGTGGTCAACACCATACCCTCCTTCATGCGCATGCCGCCCGAGTTCACGGCGCAACTGCGGGTGTTGGGACGTAGGGCATGCCGCACCCTGCTGCAACAATTGGAGGAGGAGAGGGTCACCTTCGATAAGCTGGAGGTGGAGTTCCACGATTTCGAGCTGGTTGACGTGCTGCGAGCCTTTCAGGTGGGGAGCGAGATCGCGTGGAAGTGGATAAAGGAAGCCTGGGATAAGGCCGGTTATCCGCCCGAGGACAAGCTCAGGGCAGCGGAGATAGTCTGGGATTCCTATTTCAGGGCCGCCAACACCCTGGCGCGAGAGTTCGTTAGGCAGCGCCAGGAGATGGTCAAGGAATACAACAGCTTCCTGGACCGCGTGCGCGTCACTCAGGACCGCAGAGCCCTGCTCAGGCTGGTGGTGGAAGGGGTATGCGACATCCTTGGCTACCGGCGCGCCGTGGTTTTTCTCTTCGAGCACGACCTGCTCATCCCCCAGGCGGCGCGCGACCGCATGGAGCCCTTCTGGGGCGAGCGCATCCTCGAGGAAAGGCGGCAGTATCCCCTGACCCCCATGTCGGATTCCCCCGAGGCGCGGGCGATCTTCGGCGCGCAGATCATCTCCGCAAGGGCGGCGGAGGGAGAGCGCATCGCTTTCCTTACCCCCGAGCCGGGTGCTCCCTACGCCCTGGTGCCCCTGAACACCACCGGCGCGCCGCGCGGGCTTCTCTACCTGGAGGGTGACGCGAACAGCGGTGGCCTGGGGGAGAGGGACCTGGAAACCCTTTCCTCTTACGCGGAGACCGTGAGCATGGCGCTCCAGAACACCCAGCTCTACCGCGAGGTGATGGCGAAGCGCAGGGTGATGGACCACCTCATGGCGCGGGTGAACACCGCCCACGAAGAGGAGCGCGCGCGCATCGCGCGAGAGCTGCACGATTCCGTGGCGCAGTCGCTACTGAAGATAATCTACGCCGCCGGCTTCGCGCTGGATTTCATCAAGGAGGACCCGCGGCTGGCGGTGGAGGAGATCGAGGAGGTGCAGCAGCGCGCCAAGGACTGCCTTCACGAGCTGCGGGCCATCATGTCCAACCTCCGGCCCACCTCCCTGGACATACTGGGCCTCAAGGAGACCATCCTGCGTTATGCC
>JACVJG010000382.1 GCA_015711875.1 Candidatus Solincola jinzensis
GAAAGGGCAGTTTCGTGGCGCAACGCCACATGGACTACCTGGTGCTCGACCTGCGTGAGAACGACATCCTCGGCGAAGGCAGGAACTACCGCGTGGAGCTGCGGGAGGTCGAGGTCATAGCCGCGGACGATGAGATCGCCGCCGCCCTGGGCCTGCGGCCCCGGGAAACCGTGCTGCGGATAAAGAGGGTGGTCTTCTCGGATTCCACGCCGCTGGCCCTCGACGTGCGCGTTCTCCCCTACATCAAAGGGGCCCCCGTCCTGGAGAAGGAGATAGCCTACGCCGCTTTTCCCGACCTGGTGGCCAGGCACGCGGAGCTCAACCCCATGAGGAACGTGCTGGAGATATACGTCCACACCATACCCGAGGAGGACGCGAAGCTGCTCAGGGTGAAGCGAGGCACTCGCGTTCTCTGCGTGGAGCAGGTCATTTACGGCCCGGGCAGCCGTCCCCTGGGATGGTCGAAGATGTACTGCCGGGAGGAGAAGGTAAGGCTCAGGGCCGTCTCGCAGAGGCGGTGAAAGGAGCGGTGGAGATGGCGCGCCTGGAATCGCTGATCGCCAGGGCGGTGGCGCAGATAGAGGAGGAGAAGGCGCTATCCCTAGCGGAGTTCAGCCTTTCCCGCGGGGAGGACCCCTTCCAGGTGCTGGGAGAGGCCAAGGCCGGCCTCGAGGAGGTGATCGCGAGGTACAACGAAGGGGAACTCTTCCTGGCCGACCTGGTGGTGGCGGCCGACATCTACCGCCAGGTCCAGGCGATGACGCTGGGCGGCGAAGCCGATGCAGAAAGCCGCGAGGAACCCCACATCGTCTTCGGGACCGTGGAGTCCGACATCCACGACATCGGCAAGAACATCACCATCGCCACCATGCGCTACTACGGCCTGCGCGTACTGGACCTGGGCGTGGACGTTCCCCCGAGAACCTTCCTGGAGTACGTGGAGAGAACGCACGCCCCCATCGTGTGCCTTTCCGGGCTCATCTCCGACGCCTATGAGGCCATGAAGAGGACGGTTTCGCTCCTAAAGCGCAGATACCGCGAGGGGGGGCCGCTGATCATCATCGGAGGCCTGGTCAACGAATCGGTATGCGAGTACGTGGGAGCGGATTTCTGGGTAAAGGACTGCAATAAAGGCGCCGAGCTCTGCGCCTACATCCTCCAGGAGCGCAACCTGCTACCCGTGCGTAGCGGGCGAAAAAACGAGTAAACGAGGTGCATATTGAGCAGGATAGTGCTGGCATGCAGAACCATCGAGGAGGAGGTCACAAGGGCCATAGAGGAGGCCGGGGTGGACTACGCGGTGAAATGGGTGGAATCGGGCCTGCATAATTTCCCAGAAAGGCTGCGCGACACCCTCCAAGGCGAAATAGACAGCATCTCCAACGTCGATACCATAATCCTCTGCTACGGGTATTGCGGAAACTCCCTCCTCGGCCTGAAGAGCCCGCGGGCGCGGCTGGTGGTCCCCCGCGTGGACGACTGCATCTCCCTGCTCCTGGGATCCTACCGCAAGCGCATGGAGCTTTCGCGGGAGACGGGCACCTACTTCCTCACCCGCGGCTGGCTGCTCAACGAGAACAACATCGTGGTGGAATACGAGCGCTGCCTGGAGAGGTTCGGGGAGGAGAGGGCGAAAAAGATATTCCGCACCCTGCTGAACAACTACCGGCGGCTCGCCGTCATCGACACGGGGACCTTCCCCCTGGACGACGAGCGCATCCGCCTTTCCTGCGTAATCATGGAGCAGCTGGGCCTGAAGCCTTGCGTGGTGCCGGGGTCCACGGAGTATATCCGCCGCCTGCTCACCGGCCCCTGGGACGACGATTTCGTGGTCCTCGAGCCGGGCGGCTCCCTCACCTTTGAGGACTTCATGCTCGACGTGAGCGACTCCCTGTCCAACCTGTCCCTATTGGGTTTCGGGAAAGGCGGGACGCCATGAAAGTGATCCTGGTCTGCGGCTTCCTGGGCTCGGGAAAGACCACCCTCATCCGCGAGCTGGCGACCTTCATGGTCGAGGGCAGGGGGATGCGGGTGGTGATCCTCGAGAACGAAGCAGGCGAAGTGGGCATAGACGACCTCTTCCTGGCCGGGCAGGGTTTCCAGGTGAAGGGGATCTTCGGGGGATGCATCTGCTGCCAGTTGACGGGCGAGGTTACCGCCGCCGTGAACGAGATCGGGCGCGAGTTCTCCCCCGACGCCGTGGTGATCGAGGCCACCGGTCTGGCCAGGCCGGGCCCCATCCTCGACGTCCTTTCGAGGTACGGCGAGGGCATCAAGGCTATCCTGACGGTGGACGTTGTGGATGCCGGCCGCTGGACGATGCTCAGCGAGATGGTCCCGAGCCTTATCCTTGGCCAGGCGAGGGAATCCGACATGATACTCGTGAACAAGGCGGACGATTGCGACGGATTAGCGATCGAGGAGATCGCCTCCCGCCTGGCCGCCGAAAACCCCGCCTCGCGCGTCCACGCCGTCTCCGCCGCCCGCGGCCTTGACCCCGCCATCCTTGAGGAGATCGCCGCGTGCCGGGAAAGCGAGGCCACCGTTAACGCCCCCCGGCGCGAGGCAGATGCCTCCCTTCATGGAGGGGCACATGACGGCTGACGCGATAACGACTTCGTGGCGCGGTCATCCGGCCGTCCCGCGAAGGCCTTGGCGGCAGGCGGACATGAGGGTCGTTGGGACGCGGTCACGGCGCACTAACGCCTCCCCATGGACATGCCCCTTTCGCGGGGAGAGGCGCGGTGGCCGGGACATCATGCCGGCGTGCCGGCGCCTAGGGCGGGGAAATCCCCCCGCGGCGGAGCACGGCCTGACGGAGGTCATGGGAGGGGAGCCGTCGAAAAGAGGAGGGCAGGTGAAGCGCTGCGAAGTCCCGAGGTTGGGTAGGAAGGAAACGC
This sequence comes from Candidatus Solincola jinzensis, assembly GCA_015711875.1. The sequence goes on from JACVJG010000382.1 coordinate 2,901, forward strand.
GCTTCGGCCCGGTCGGGAACCGGAAGGCGGGCGATAGGCGGTGAGGCCTCAGGCGGTCTCCATGACCCTGGCACTCGAGGAGCGCGACGACCTCTCCCCCGCCGCGGCGGCCGAGAAGGTGAGCGCCCTGCTGCTGGACCTCGCGCAACGCCTGGCCGTTAAGGGAGCGGTTCCGGGTCACATCAAAGCCCTGCTGGAGGAGGGCAGCCGCTGGGCGAGGTTCAGCTGCACGCGCCCCGGGGACGTGGGCCTCGTTTCCTCTGAGGACTGGGACGAGGGCCCGCTGCGGAGCCCCATCTTGCGCCTGAACGCCATCGTCGTCTCCCCCTCGGAGGGGGAGGCGGAAAGAGCGCTGAGAGAGGCCCTGGAATCCTCGGGGCTTCGCCTCTGGAAGAATCTGGATCATCAAGGATAGTTAACCCCGCGGCGGAACATGAAAGCGCGCCGCGAGCCGGGAAACAACGGAGGTGAGCATGACGGAAAGCGGTCTGACCATGATCATCGGAGAGAGGATCAACCCCACGGGGAGGTCCAGGCTGGCGGAGGAACTGCGCGAGGGCAGGCTGGACCTGGCTCTCGCGGACGCCGCCGCCCAGGCCGAGGCGGGCGCGGACTATATCGACGTCAATGTGGGGGCGCCGGGCGTGGACGAGGCGGAGCTGCTGCCGCGCCTGGTGACGGCGGTGGCGGAGAGAACGGGATTGCCGGTGTGCATCGACTCCGCCGATCCCGCCGCCCTCGCCGCGGCATTGGAGGTC
>JACVJG010000383.1 GCA_015711875.1 Candidatus Solincola jinzensis
ATCCTCGCGCCTTTGTATGCGTGCCAGGCCTGGACCTCGCTGGCTCGCTCGCGCTCGCTGCGTCTCCGTCCAGGCGACTGGCACCGTGTCGCCGCCCTTCGGGCGTCGCCATCGCTTTCGCGATGCATTCTTTCGTTATGTTATTTATTAACGCGTTCGAGGATGTGGATGCACATGGCGGCCTCGCCGGTGCCGATAAAGCCGCCGCCGTTTTCCGCCAGCGCCAGCCTCGCTCCCTCCACCTGGCGCTTGCCGGCCTCGCCGCGCAGCTGAGTGACCAGCTCCACGATCTGGGCGATACCCGAGGCCCCGATGGGATGGCCGCGGCACTCCAGCCCCCCGGAGGTGTTAACCGGCAGCTTGCCGCCCAGTTTGGTGGCGCCCGACTCCGCGAAGGGACCTCCTTCGCCCTCGCCGCAGAAACCCAATTCCTCTGTCTGCAACAGTTCGCCGAAGGCGGTGGCGTCATGCACCTCGGCGACGTCTATGTCCTCCGGGCCCACCCCGGCGATCTCATAGGCCTTCTTGCTAAGGCGCGCCCCGATGAGGTCCATCTCCCCCCCTTCGGGGATGCTTCCCGAGGTGAGCACGGAGGCCAGTATCTTCACCGGCCTTGCGCCCGGGAAACGCTTAAGGGCTTTTCCGGAACAGAGCAGCGCTGCCGTGGCCCCGTCCCCCATGGGCGCGCACATGGCGCGCGTCAGGGGATAGGCCACGGGGCGGTCGTTGAGCACTTCCTCCACCGTCATGTTCACTTGATACTGCGCAAGCGGGTTGAGTGAGGCATGGTAATGGTTCTTGGCGGCGATGACCGCCAGCTGCCTCTGGGTGGTGCCGTATTTCTCCATGTGCATGCGCGCGGCCATGGCGTAGATATCCATAAAGGGTGAGCGCGCTCCCCCTCCCCCGCTCTTTGCGGCACTCTCGCCGGAAGCGGCCGCCTCCGCGGCTTTCCTCTGCTCGTCCGCCTTGAAGGCCTCCAGGATGCCGCGTATGAACTCCACGTCGGTGTTGGACATGAACATCTCGAACATGGCCTGTTTGTCCTCGGGGTTGTACATCTTCTCCACCCCTATGGCCAGGGCCACGTCGTAGGCGCCCGCCTTGATGCCCAGGTAAGCCCCGTTAAGGGCGCTGGTCGCCCCCGCGCACGCGTTCTCCACGTTCATCACCGGTATTCCCTGTATTCCCAAAGGGGTCAGGGCGACCTGGCCGCGGATGCTGTGCTGACCCGTGACGATGCCCCAGAAGGAGTTGGAGAACCAGGCCGCCTCGATGTCCTTTTTCTCCACCGGGCAGTCCGCGAGAAGGTTCTCCAGGACCTCCTGCGTCATCTGTTTCACGCTTTTCTCGGGATACTTCCCGAAACGGAACATGCCCACGCCGATGATGTAGACGTCGTCCATACCCGCCTCCTTCGCGATTTAGATACTCTGGTATCATACCATGGTATCCAAACTCTCCCCCACCTTCAACCCCCCATCACGACGCCCATCACCGAAGCGCGGGTACCTGACCGCATCATCCAGCGCTTACTCACGCCGCGTGTTGCGCACGAGCCTGCGCCACACCGTCAGCCCGCCTCATAGATGTCGAGCAGCCTCAAAAGGGCCTGCTGACTGGTGGTTGGATACATCTGGCAGTACTTGGCATCGCGCATCAGGCGCTCCATGCCGTAATCGCGCATGTACCCGTAGCCGCCGTGTATCTGCACGCCGTCCGTGGCCGCCTGGACCGCCCTTGCCGTGTTGCGCATCCAGGCGATCATGGCGGGCGCCAGCTCCGGGCTGGAGGAGGCCTCCCTCATCATGGCTCTCCCCTCCTCCACCCCCGCCAGCATCTCCGCCAGGAAAATTCGCATCTGTTGGTGCTCGATGATCATCTTACCCGCCTGGTACCTCTCCTTCGCATAGGAATAGGCTTTGCGCAGCGAATTGCGCGTGATCCCCACCGCCACCGCCGAGAGCCCCAGGAAGACGGCCCGCTCCACCGCCTCCAGCATATCGCCGCCGGAGATGAGGTTGGAAGGCTCCGCTCCTTGCAGGCGCAGGGAGCCGGGGCACGCCGCCCGCAATCCCAGGGGATAGGCCTCCGGCTCCATGCTCACCCCCGCGGAGTCGCCGCGCACCGTCACCGCTTTTGTCCCCGCCTCGTCGGAAGGTATGAGGGTTATGAAAGAGGAGTCGCTGACGTTGAAAGCGAAAGGGATATTCCCGCTCACCTTTCCATCGTGCAGGGCCACCTCCCCGGGAAAGGCCAGGCAGGCTGGATATGATTCCTCGCCCACGCCGGTTATCAACCCCTCGAACTCCCCCAGGGCGGAAGGAAGGATAGCGGCGTTGTGGGAGAGCAAGGCGACCGCGATCCCGGCATCCTCTACCGCTATCTCCTCAAGCGCCACGCAGAAGGCATAGTCGTCCAGCCCTCCGCCTCCCCTCTCCTCGGGTACCAGGGCCGAGAGCATGCCCAGCTCCTTGGCCTTTGCCAGGGCTTTTTTCACCCTCCAGGGAGCCGGGTCCAGGTCCAGTTCTTCGGCCTTTGGCCCCAGCACCTCCGCGGCGTAGGAGGCTGCGCTCTCCCGCAGTATCCTGTATTCCTGTTCCTCGCGGAACTCGGGCAGGCGCGCCATCTATCTCACCCCCTTCTTGAAGGGACCCGGTATCTCCACCTTGAGGGTTCCCGCGATCTCGGCATTGTAGAGAGCCAGCCGGTTGAGCTGGTTGGTCCCCTCGTAGATCTGGGTGAGCTTTACGTCCCGGTACGCCTTCTCCACCCAGCGCCTCTGCGGGGAAGGAGCGGTTCCCATGAGCTCCAGGGCTCGTGACACCAGGGCCATGGCGTTGTCGGCGCAGGCGAACTTGGCCAGGGAAGCCTTGGCGAGCATGTCCGTGGCGTCCTCGTCCTTTATGAAATAGCGGAAGAGGATGTTCACCAGGCCCTTGCCGTAATAGGAGTTCAGCAGGGAAGCATACGGCCGGGATGCCCGGACGCGGCGCGGGATCATGAAGGCGGAGAGGAAAAGCGGATGGGTGAAGGCGTTGCGGAAGAGGGCATCGCCCCCCAGGCTGTGCCCCAGGTAAAGGCCGCGGTTCTCCTCCAGGGCGGCGTACATGTCCGCCAGCGCCATGCGGATGCGGTCCTCGTCGATGGGCTTCTTCCCGTTCGCGGACTCCCGCGCCCATGCCAGGAAGTGCTCGAAAGCGCCCCTGGCGATGCCGGTGGCGATGGCTCCCACCGGGCCTCGAGAGGCGGCCATGATGATGAGTATGCCGTTGGCGATGCCGTCGCCCTCATAGCCCAGGACGTGTGAATCGGGGATGAAAACGTCCTCGAAGAGGAGCTCGGCGGCATGACAGGCGCGCTGTCCCATCTTGAGCTCAACCCGCGGGGTGGAAAACCCTTCCATGCCCCTCTCCACCAGGAAGGTGGTCCAGGTCTCCAGGGGACGCGAGCGGTCGGTGGCCGCGGTCATGGTGATGTACTTCGCCTCGCTCCCCCCGGATATGAAGCACTTGCGGCCGTTGACGCGGTAGCCTCCCTTGACCTTCTTGGCCTCCAGGCCTATCCTCGCGACCTCCAGGAACTCCGGCTCCTCCACGTCCGTGCCCGCGGAGGGCTCGGTGATGGCATAGGCCATGAGCACCGGGTTT
>JACVJG010000384.1 GCA_015711875.1 Candidatus Solincola jinzensis
GAGAACGTGCCGGGGGTCGAGGACGTGGTGGTGAGCGTGCACTGCCACAACGACCTGGGCCTGGCGGTGGCCAACTCCATCGCTGCCGCCAAGGCGGGCGCGCGTCAGATAGAATGCGCCGTGAACGGTCTGGGCGAGCGCGCCGGCAACGCCTCCCTGGAGGAGATCGTGATGATCATCAACACCCGGCGCGACGCCACCGATATGACCACGGGAGTGAACACGCGCGAGATCTACCAGACCTCGCGCCTGGTTTCCATGCTCACCGGATATAACGTGCAGCCCAACAAGGCGGTGGTGGGGGAGAACGCCTTCGCCCACGAGTCGGGCATCCACCAGGACGGGGTGCTCAAGCACCGCCAGACCTACGAGATCATGAGCCCCGAGGACGTGGGCCTGGTGGAGTCGGAGATCTACCTGGGCAAGCACTCCGGCCGCCACGCCCTCAAGGCCAAGCTGGAGGAGATGGGCTTCTACCTCGACGACAAGGGGCTGGAGCGGGCTTTCATACGCTTCAAGGAGCTGGCGAGCAAGAAAAAGGAGATCTCGGTAAAGGACATCGAGGCCATCGCCCTGGACGAGATACGCACCCTGGAGGAGCTCTTCCAGCTCGACTACATGCAGTCTTCCTCGGGCACGGGCGCCATACCCATCGCCGCGGTGAAACTCTCCCGCGAGGGCAAGAGCTACGAGGCCACCTCCACCGGCGACGGTCAGGTGGACGCGGTATGCAAGGCCATCCTCAAGGCCACCAAGGTCAAAGCCAAGCTCAAGGCCTACCAGGTGCAGGCCATCACCAAGGGCCTGGACGCCATGGGGGACGTGACCATCAAACTGGATGTGGAGGGCCACGAGGTGGTGGGCCGGGGGGTGAGCCCGGACATCATCGAGGCCAGCGCCCGCGCCTACATAAACGCCATAAACCGCGCCGTGCAAAAGGGCCTGCTGGAGAAGAAAAAGCTGGCGCTGAAGGCGAGATCCTCTGGCGCGGCCAAGAAGGCTCCCGCGAAGAAAGCGGCCAAGAAGGCCTCCGCCGCCAAAAAGGCCGCCGCAAAGAGCAAGGCTTGAACCCGCAGCCGGGTGATCTCCCATGGGAATGACCATCACCGAGAAGATACTGGCGTTCCACTGCGGACGTGACGAGGTGCGGCCGGGGGAGCTCATCAACGCCCGCGTGGACCTGGCGCTGGCCAACGACATCACCGCGCCGCTGGCCATCGAGGCCTTCCGAGCCATGGGGGCGGAGCGGGTTTTCGACCCCGCGCGGGTGGTCCTGGTACCCGATCATTTCGCGCCCGCACGCGACATCGCGGCGGCGGAGAACTGCGCCATGATGCGGGATTTCGCGCGCCAGCAGGGTTTGGAGCATTACTACGAGGTGGGAAGGGTGGGCATCGAGCACGTCCTCCTTCCCGAAGAGGGGCTGGTGCTGCCGGGCGACCTGGTGGTGGGAGCGGACTCCCATACCTGCACCTACGGCGCCCTGGGAGCTTTTTCCACCGGCATGGGCTCCACGGACCTGGCCATGGCCATGGCCCTGGGCGAGGTGTGGCTGCGCGTGCCCGAGAGCATGTTGCTGGAGTACGAGGGCGAGCTCAAGCCCTGGGTGTGCGGGAAGGACCTCATCCTGCACACCATCGGGACCATCGGGGTGGACGGTGCGCGCTACCGCGCCATGGAGTTCCGTGGCCCCGCCATCGATTCCCTGTCCGTCGAGGGGAGGTTGACCATGGCCAACATGGCGGTGGAGGCGGGGGCCAAGAACGGCATCTTCCACGTGGACGCGAAGACCGAGGCCTGGTTGGAAAAAAGAGCCAGGCGCCAGTACCGTGTCTTCGCGAGCGACCCCGATGCTTCCTATGCTGAGAGGCTGCGTTTCGATGTAAGCGGATTGGAGCCCCAGGTGGCCCTGCCGCACCTGCCATCCAACGTCATGCCGGTATCCGAGCTGGGGGATATCGCCGTGGACCAGGTGGTCATCGGCTCCTGCACCAACGGCTGGCTCGAGGACATGGAGACGGCGGCGCGGATCCTCGAAGGCAGGGAGGTGCATCCCCACGTGCGCTGCATCATCTTCCCCGGCACTCCCCGCATCAAACGGGAGATGATACGTAGGGGGTGGATGGACGTTTTCCTCTCCGCGGGCGCGGTGGTGAGCACCCCCACCTGCGGTCCCTGCCTCGGCGGGCACATGGGGGTGATCGCGGCGGGCGAGAGGGCGGTGTCCACCACCAACCGCAACTTCGTTGGCCGCATGGGCCACAAGGAGGGCGAGGTATACCTCGCGGGCCCCGCGGTGGCCGCGGCCTCGGCGGTGACGGGAAGGATAACCCATCCCCGGGAGGTGATGGGTAGATGAGTGGAACGGTACTGGAGGGCAAGGCGTGGCGTTACGGGCGCGACGTGGACACCGACGTCATCATCCCCGCCCGCTACCTCACGGCCACCGACGAGCGCGAGCTGGGGGCGCATTGCCTGGAGGACCTGGATCCCGATTTCGTGAGCAAGGTGAAAGAGGGGGATATCATCGTGGCGGAGGAAAACTTCGGCTCCGGCTCCTCGCGCGAGCACGCCCCCCTGGCCATCAAGGGATGCGGGGTGTCCTGCGTGGTGGCCTCCTCCTTCGCGCGTATCTTCTACCGCAACGCCATCAACGTGGGCCTTCCCATCCTCGAGTGCCCGGAGGCGGTGGAGGGCACGAAGACGGGAGACCGCCTGCGCGTGGATCTGGAAAGCGGGGTCATAGAGAACCTGACGACCAGCAGGGCTTACCAGGCACAACCCTTTCCGGATTTCATGCAGGAGATCATCGCCCTGGGGGGATTGGTGAGTTACGTTAGGAGACGCCTCGGGGCGGAGTGAAAGCCGGTCTCCGGATCGCGGCCTGGATTTCGATGGAAAGCGGATTCAGGGAGGCGGCGGTTGCGCCGGGAAGACGGCAGATGGGTGGACTTGACGGTGTCCTTCAGGCCTGGATCAAAAGCTCTTGTTTAGATGACATGAAGATATCGATAGAGGTCCCGCGAGCATGGATGGGAAACGGTTTCGTGGATGCGAGAAGAGTATGAAGACCGAGCTCGGAGGCCAAAAAACCTCGCCCCGAAGAGGGCGGTTTGTTAGACGTATGTCGGGTAACCCACGCTCCAGGAGCGGGAGCGGGGCGAAACGGGAAAGCTCCAGAAGCCGAGTGCGAAAGGCTAAGGCATGGCAAGCAGAGGGGAGAAGATGTACAGGATAGCGGTTATTCCCGGGGACGGCACCGGTCCCGAGGTCACGCGCGAGGCGGTGAAGGCCCTGGAGGCCGCGGCCGAGAGCGCGGGTTTCGATTTCCAGGCCGACACCTTCGACTACGGGGGGGAGCGTTATCTGAAAACGGGCGTGGTGCTGACCGACGAGGAGCTCGAGGGCTTGAAGGCTTACGACGCCATACTGCTGGGGGCCATCGGCCATCCCGACGTGAAGCCCGGCGTTCTGGAGCAGGGGATCCTTCTGCGCATACGTTTCGCCCTCGACCAGTACATCAACCTGCGTCCGGTCAAGCTCTACCCCGGGGTGGATTGTCCCCTCAAGGACAAGGGACCCGAGGATATCGATTTCGTGGTGGTGAGGGAGAACACCGAGGGGCTTTACTCGGGCACCGGAGGTTTC
>JACVJG010000385.1 GCA_015711875.1 Candidatus Solincola jinzensis
AGGAGGGGTCAAGGCTGGGGGGGAAAAGGGGGATGACGGCCAGGCAGGTCATCGAGGCGATGACCATCTTTTTCGTCCCGGAGGCCGCCGGCGACCTCGAGGGCGTCATCCAGTTCAGGCTATCAGGATCGGAGCCAGGAGACTATCACATCCGCCTCTCGGGAGATGAGTGTCGTTTCGGGACGGGGATAGCCCCCGATCCCACCCTGACCACCGATACCCCTTCCGAAGTATGGATGAAGATAGCCAACCAGGAGATCTCGGGCGCGGAGGCGCTTGCGCAAGGCCTGTACAAGGTGGAGGGCGACATGGGGCTGCTGGCGCGTCTTGGGGAGCTGTTCAGGCCCGGCGACGAGGAGATGCTGAAAGCGCCGCCATCCCAGAGGCCCCCCGGCCCGCTCCCGCTGCCTGGGATGGCATGGTTCTACGTCGTGCAGGCAGCCTGGGTTGTTTTCTTGATAACCTTCGGGATGAAGAGCGTCAGCCGGTGGGTGAGCCTGGGCCTTCCTCTGGCGCTTTTTCTCGCCCTGGCGCTGTACCGTCTGGTATTCTACCGCTTGCTATGGGCGGAAGCATGCAGCCTGGCTTTCTTCGCCGTCGCAGGTGTCCTGGTCGCAACCGGCTATGCCGCTTTCACGGACTGGGGCGCGGTAATCGGCTTCGCCGCGTTCTCTGCCATATGGTTGTCGAGCGTCCTTCTCGGTACGCCGCTCACGTCGGAATACAGCAAATGGGCGATGAACCGGAGGATATGGGACACCACCATGTTCGCGCATCCCAACGCCGTCCTCACCCTCATGTGGGGGTGCGTTTTCACGCTCATGGGCTTGCTGGTGGCCTTTTCGAAGCTGTGGAGCGGCCTGAGAACGCCGATGGCCATAGCGGCTTACTCCCTGATGCTTCCGGCGATGGCGGTCACCATCCGCTATCCAAAGGGGGCCGGCAGTCGTCCCTTCGTGTGGGAGAGGTCGCTGGCGAGGATGAGGTGGGTAGCGGCGGCGGGGCTCGCCGCGGACCTCGCTCTGGCGGCGGTCCTGCTCTCCGGCGCGCTGAAACCGGCGACATGATCCTGTGGCTTGCCACGCCACGGGCGGGCGGAGGGCGCTTAGGGGAAGCACGGAAAGGAATAAGGGCGACGCCCACGCCTGCGCCTTGGAGCGTGGGGTGCTTGCTGCCTGGAAGCGGACTGTCAGCCGTCCTCATGCTCGAAAACCGTTCCGACTCCCGCGAAAGGAGAAGCGCTACCTGTGACCTGCCATCTCCATATGCCATCTCCATATGCGTTCAACCCGCCATTCTTCGAATGATCATCAAAGCCGGCGGGAGGGATAGGTATGGCGCCGCCTTGGCGGCAAGGGCAACACGGTCGTGGATTGGTGGCAATTCCTGGTAGGGCACTGTGGCTTGAAATGAACTGGCTCTAAACTGTGAGAATAAATGCCGTCTTAATTCGCGACAATCAGTCCGCCGAAGTGGAACGGATTACGGGCTCTGTACTGGGAGCGCAGAGGAAAATGTCGGCGGTGGCTCGTCCCGCAACCGTCTTCCGGTGTGGTATTGTAGATATGCCTCGTTCTGCGTGCCCGGGTGGTGGAACCGGTAGACACAAGGGACTTAAAATCCCTCGGGGAAACCCGTGCGGGTTCGACTCCCGCCCCGGGCACCAATCATGCATGTTGCCACTATCGTCAGCGGTACGCTCGGTGACAGGCAACTGAAGGCGAGCGGCACCAGGCGGTCGGTTCCCTCAAGTTGACGACCATGTTCCTCTCTGTTGGAGCGATATCGGGTGTCCTGAACCGTTGTTTGCCATGTCTCCCCCCATGTTGAAGTCCCGGACTTGATCGCCACCACCCGTTTAGGTTCCCATGCCAGATCATCGAACGGTGATCCATGTACCTACAGCGTTTTCACTCCCGACCACCATGCCTTTGCTCCGCTTCAGGAAATGCCGACCGTGTGACCTTCAATCCTATCTCGGCCACATGGAATCATTGGAGAGCGCAGGGATCAATAGCGTTATCCTCGCCTTGGACGCCCGGGGTGACAGCGAGCGTCAGCGTGGGGATGCAGGGGAGAGCAAAGCGGACGGCGATGCCGCGGCGCTTGAGCGACCGCTTGCGCCCGTCATACAATGTTTCCAGGTTTGCGGTGCCTGATAATAGAGGTCCGAGATGCGTTACAGCCGATGTTCGGTTTGCGGCGTTCCTCGCATGGTAAGCCGCTTCAACCGCTGGTTGCCCAACGGCGTCATCTCCAGCAAGGCTGACCCCCGCATACGCCAGGTCTTCATCGAGGCGGACCTGCTTCCTGAGACGCGCGCCCTTATCTCGCAGGGGCTCGGGTTTCCCGTCAACCGCATCTTCTACGAGGCGGAACGCAACTCCACGCGCATCGTGGTGGAGGCGCTGCTGCGCTCGCGACCCCGGCGGCTGGCCCTGGGAATACCCCCTTTCCGCCGGGGAGCGGTGCATTTCTTCCACAGCCTCGCGGCCATGACCGGCACCGCCCATTCCTCCACCGTGGAGTACCGGCGGGGGAAATACGGGGTAGCGCGCATGCGCAACCCCTGGGACCTGGACCTCATGGCGGCGGTGGTGGTGGGCGCTTTCGAGGCCCTGGAGGGAAAGCCCCTGCGCTCTTACTGGAAGGAATTGGATGGAGAGTACATGCTGCGGGTTGAGGTGACAGAAAGGAAACCCGAGCTCTCCGAGCGCCTGGAGGTGGACTACCCGGCCTTGAAGGAGGGAGATTACCGCCACCACCGCTGCCCGCGCTGCGGCGTTCCCCTGGACATCAGGCACATGGAGTGGAGGGAGGACGAGGGCGTGATCATCGACCGCCGTCGCGGCGTGCGTATGCTCAATTGGGAAGGGCACTCCCTGCACCTGGTCACCAGAGAGCTGGTGCGGGAGCTGGGGGAGGACGTGGTGCCCATCATCGTGGGCGCGGAGAGGGAGCGCACCCTGAGGATGCTGAGGGATCTCGGCATGACGGGCTGGCGGAGCGAGGAGCGCGAAGAGCTCCTGCAGGAGATGTTGTCGTTGCTCCCCCTTTACGGCCAGGGACTCGCGGGCGAGGTTGAGCATACCCCGGGCGGGGTGTTGCGGGTATGGGTGCATAATCCCTATAACGAGTACTTCATAGCCGGAAGGCTGGCCGCCTTTTACGAGGTGATGGAGGGGGTAAGGGCCAGGGTGGAGTGGTCGTCGGCGGGGCCGGCTTCCATCTCCTACATCATCTCCCCCGCCGAACAACAGGCATGAAGGGCGGCGGTCTCCCCTTCATGCAATCAATGGATAACTGCGTCAGGTTTGGCATCTCCATCCTCCAACAGGCATGAAGGGCGGCGGTCCCCTCTTCATGTAACGCTCCCGATGAGGCCTCTTCCCTGCTCCAAAAGGTTCTCCCGCAAGACGGGGCGGTGGCGCCCTCCCCTTCATGTGGTGCTCCAGATGAGGCGACGAAGAAACCTGTCAGGCTGGGGAGGAGGGGCAGGAACGCCGCTCCCGACGACCCCTTGACCCGGATCCCGGCCGCGTCGCCGCGTGAGAGGATACGCGGAAAAGGCGGCGCCATACGGTCGAAACGGATGTCTCGGGAAGCCTTCGTCACGGAAAACCCCCTCAGTGGCAAAAAGACA
>JACVJG010000386.1 GCA_015711875.1 Candidatus Solincola jinzensis
ACCCTGAACCCCTTCCGCCCCCGCGAGGTACTGGGGGTGGAGGACCTGCGCAATCTGGGCATCGCCGTGATCTCCCTCGAGTTGCGGGGTCGAGGCCTGAAAACGGACAGGTTCCTGTGAGCGGGCCTTTGGGCGCAAGACCCTGCCCGAGGCCCTTTGAGGAGGGAAAAGCATGCGCATCCTCCTTGTGACCCATCGCTACGGGGCGGAGGTACATGGCGGAGGCGAGAAGTTCCTGAGGGATCTCATGACCCGCCTGGCCTCCAGGGGTCATCGGGTGGAGGTGATCACCACCCGTTCCATGTGCCTGCTGCCTTCGCCCCGGGGGTATCTGATTTGGGATAACCTGCTCCCCCCGGGGACGGAATGGGACTGCGGGGTGGAGGTGCGCCGTTTTGGAGCGAGAAATCCCCGTCCGCGATGCGGGGCACGCCGATCGGCCCGCCTCGGCGATTACTTTGAGGAGGAGAGAAACGGGGAGCCCTTCGCCCGTCTTCTGGGCGAGAACCTGGCGGGAACCGATGAACACTGCTTTCTCTCCGGATGGTACCACCTGGAGGAATGGGAGGACGGACCGGCGCGTTGGGCCGGGAGGAGAGCCCGCCTGATGGCCGGGGGCAGAGGGCTGGAGGGATTGGGCCTGGATATGCACTCCCCCTGGGGAGGGACCTTCAAGATAATCCTTGACGGGGTGGAGCGCAGGGATTTTACGCTGGCGCCGGGAAGGCGGGAGGAGTTCCGTCTCAGCTTCTCACGCCGGGAGCTCCTGGACGTGACCCTGGAATGCGGACACACGGCAAAGCCGCCCGGGGAGGGCCGGGAGCTGGGGGTGGCGCTGCGGCGGGCCTATCTCCTGGGGGGAGGTGGACGGAGGGAGCTCGATCTCCGGAGGGACTGGGAGGATTTCATGCGTACCGCCCCGGAGGAGGTCCTGGGAAAGATCCTCTGGGAGGTGGTGAGGCTCAGGCCGAGGCGGATCCGGAGGTGGCGCGATTATGTCCTGGGTCCCCGCTCTCCAAGGTTGGAGCGGGAGGCATGCCGCGCCGCGCGCCGCTGCGACCTGGTGATGGGGGCCATGGTGCCCATGACCACTCTGGTGACGGCCTGGAAGGCGGCCCGCAGGGCGGGAAAACCCTTCCTGGCCGTACCTCTTTTCCATCCGCGCGACTACAACCACTACTGGCCGGATTACTACCGGGCAATGCGGGACGCGGCAAGGGTGGAGGCCAATTCGCCGGCCATAAGGGATATGATGAGGGCCTGGGGGCTTCCGGCCTTTTCCGTCGGGCCGGGATTAGATGTGGAAGAATTTGCCAACAATTCCATACGGGGCGACCGCTTCCGGCGGGAGTACGGGCTTGAGGGGAGGAAGGTACTCCTCTGGGTGGGGCGCAAGAACGCCTCCAAGGGTTACCCCACCGCCATCGCCGCCGTCCGCCTCCTCCGGGAGTGGGGGATGGACGCCGTCCTCCTCATGGTGGGGCCGGACGATGACGGGCAGCCGCTGCCCGCGGAGGAGGTGGTCTACACGGGCCCTCAACCCCGGGAGAGGTTACTGGACGCTTACGACGCCTGCGACCTCTTCATCTTCCCCTCCCTTAACGAAAGCTACTGCCTGGTGCTCAGCGAGGCACGGCTGCGGGGAAAGCCCGTGCTGGCCAACGTTTTCTGCGCCGCGGCACGGGGGCAGATAGAACACGGCGTGGACGGCTACCTCTGTGCTGAGGCGGAGGAGTACGCCCGGTACGCCTGGGAACTGCTCACGGATGGGGAGAGGTCCTCCCGGATGGGAATGCTCGGGCGGGAGAGGATAAGGCGCGAGAGGGATTGGGATGTCCTGGTGGAGGCCTATGAACGCCTCCTTCGCTCCCTCGTCGAGGATGCTTCGGCAGCAGGTTGAGCTGCCTTCGGCGGGATGTTTCCGCCGCGTGACCGGACCGTCAGGAGCTCCGGAAACGGTCGTCGCTCTCGTCTCTTTTACCCTTGTGCCTCCGGTTCCGGAAGGGAGGGGTTGGGGGCTGGAAGAGCCCTTCTTTTCCCGCCCCTTCAACGCCGATTGAGGAGGGATGTGCCTCCAGTACGGTAAGGGAGGGTTATAATACCTCCCAATGACCTCCTATCACCTCGAGACGGTACGGACGAGGAGGGCATTGGAGGGCAAAGGAAGGCTGCGGGGACATCGTGGAGAAAGGGATGCGGGAGCAGGATCTGACGGAGCGGACCGGAAGAGGGAAGAACCAGGTCCGGAAAACGATTTCCAGCAAATCCCTGCGGGGCATAGCGGTAGGAATGCGGACAATGATCGGACCTCGCGGGGAAAGGATGCTGGAGCAGGGTTTGAAGAGAGCATCTGGAGGCCAAAGCGCGAGGTTGGGGAAACGATGTGGAAAAAAATCAGCGAGGAGTATGGCGTCGGGTGGGGAAGAGAAAGGCGGGAGCTCGACCGTTGCAGAGTTTTGGCAAGGGAGCGAAAAGGCTGATAGGCGGGCGGAGGCGATTCCCATGAAGATTGTTTATTCCGCCCACGCCTTTTGTCTCAATGGAACCCTATGCGCCGATCGCGCATCCACGTAGGAGAGTGCGCGGATGGATGGTATTGGGACTGGCATTCAGAGCGAAGGAGCGGTAATCGCCATGGGTTCAAGCAAGAGAGGGATAAAGGAGAGGAGGGCGAGATCGGGGAGGAGGACAAGGCCTCGCCCCATCCTCGCATCCGCCGTTCTCTTTATGGCCTTCCTGCTGGCATCCGCATCCAACCTGGTTTCGGTGTCCATGCGAGACAGCAAGGCGGCGGCGGCCGAGGGGCGCAACGTTTCCGACTGGCTCATCCTGGGTCTGGACGCCAGGGAATACACGAGCCGCATCGTCCCCCGCGTCCCCCTTTCCGAGAGGCAGTGGGTGCGCCACCACAAAGTCCTCATGACCTGGGGAAAGGCGGAGCCCCAGCAAGACGTCTTCAACTGGGCCTATTTCGACCAGGAGATAAACGCCCGCCTGGCCGACGGCACGGATTCCCTCATGCTCCTGCTCACCGGCGCCATCCCGGCGTGGGCGCGAGACCCCGCCTACGGGAGCTTCGCGGACAAGGCTCCCCCTCGCGACCTGCGGGACTGGTACGATTTCTGCTCCCGGGTCGCCGAGCGCTACGGATCGGTGGTGGACTTCTACGAGGTCTGGAACGAGCCGGGGTGGGACCGCGATTCCACCGCCTGGTACAAATACGGCGTCTACCACTTCGGTGGCCAGGTGGAGACGGAATACCTGCCGCTCCTGCAGCTGGCCTATCAGGCAATAAAGGAGAAGGACCCCACGGGCATCGTGGTCTGCGGGGACCTGCAATGCACCAACGATCCTCACCCTGATCGGGGAACGGAACTTTACGGCCTGCTCTTTGACGACGTCAACCGCCCCGGACAGGACGTGTCGGTGAAGGTGGAGGCCTCACAGCCCATCGTCGCCGAGCGCCCCATGTACTTCAGGTACAATTCCTCCTGGGACGACGGCCACGACTCCCTGGGCGCCACCTCTCCTTCAACCGACTGGTACTTCGCCGAGGGCTGCACGCGCCCCGGGTTCAACACCTACCTCTGCCTGCAGAACCCCGACCCATCCAATACCGCCCAGGTG
>JACVJG010000387.1 GCA_015711875.1 Candidatus Solincola jinzensis
GAGGCTTGGGGACCTCGCTCGCCCTCAGCCTTTCCGACCCCCATGCGATGAGCTCGAGGGATGTCTCCATCTCCAGGGGTTCGGCGCGTGACATGCCCATGATATCAACCCCTCTGCGAACAGGGACCTTTTCCCGCTGGTCCGGACCCGCAAAACCTCAGGAGCTGCCCATGGCGGCGAGCTTGTCCGCCCGGTCGGCGGCGGCGAGCGCCTCGATCATCTCGTCGAGGTCGCCGTCCAGCACCTCCTCCAGCCTGTAGAGGGTGAGGCCTATGCGGTGGTCGGAAACGCGCCCCTGGGGGAAATTGTAAGTGCGGATGCGTTCCGAGCGGTCGCCCGTGCCCACCTGGGAACGCCTCTCCTCCGCCAGCTCCTTCTGCTGCCGTTCCTGCTCCATGCGCAGCAGGCGTGCCCTTAATATGCGCAGGGCTTTCTCGCGGTTCTGCAGCTGGCTCTTCTCGTCCTGGCAGGAGACCACGATGCCGGTGGGTATATGGGTAACGCGCACGGCGGAATCGGTGGTGTTGACCGACTGCCCGCCCGGGCCGGTGGAGCGGAAAACGTCTACCTTGAGGTCGGCGGGGTTGATGTTCACCTCGACCTCCTCGGCCTCCGGAAGCACGGCCACGGTAGCGGTGGAGGTATGGATGCGCCCCCCCGACTCGGTGACCGGGATGCGCTGCACGCGGTGCACCCCGGATTCGTACTTCATCCTGCTGTAGGCGCCCTTGCCCCGTACCGAGAAGATGATCTCCTTGAAACCCCCCAGCTCCGAGGGACTGGACGACAGCGGTTCCGTCCTCCAGCCCCTGCGGTCGGCATAGCGCGTGTACATGCGATAGAGGTCGCCGGCGAAAAGCCCCGCCTCCTCACCCCCCGCCCCGGCGCGGATCTCCATGATCACGTCCTTGGCGTCTCGCGGGTCGGAGGGCAGGAGCATCTCCTTTATCCTCCGCTCCAGCGCGCCCGCGCGCTCACTCGCCGCGCGCTGCGACTCGCGCAGAAACTCCACCATCTCGGGGTCCTGCTCCCCTTCCAGCATCTCCTCCGCCTCGCGCGCCTCCCGCAGCGCCTCGCGGTAAGCGCGCAGGACCGGCATGACCTCAGAGAGCTCAGCATGGGCGCGGGCCAGCTCAGCGTAGCGCTGGCGGTCCTGGTATACCTCGGGCAGCGAGAGCTGGCGCTCCAGCTCCCCGTAATTCCTCTCTATTTCGTCAAGCCTGTCCGTGAACGCCATGCCCTTTCCTCCCGCAAGCCCCCCCGAGAGGGTCTTCCCACACGGTTCATCGCCTGCGCGCCGTGGCGACCGCGAGGGCGTCGAACCCATCAGGGGGCTTATCGCTGCTTGAAACGCTCCTTCCTGCCTTTTCCGGCCCTTGATGGTCCTCTCATGCCCGCCTCGACCATCGTCATTTTTCCATCATATGCCATCGATCACGGTCATCCCTTCCACGCTGACTTAAAGGGTTGCGGTCCGCGCTCCACTTCATCCCTCCCCGGCCCACCGGCGCGGATCCTCCCGCTCCAGGAGAGCCTTCAACGCCGCCAGGGCGACCTCTGCCTGTTCCCGGTCGGGCGTGCGCGTGGTAAGCCTCTGCAGCCACATCCCCGGGATCACCAAGGACCTCGCCCAGGGCGAGGAGCTTGCGTCCGCGTACTTTATTATCTCATACGACACCCCGGCCACCACTGGTATCAAGGCCACCCTCTCCAGCACCCGCAGCCACAGCGCCGGCCTCCCCAGAAAGGAATAGACGACCACCGTGAGAACCAGGACCAGGAGCACGAAGGCGGTACCGCAACGGGTATGGTCCGTCCCCTCCCGCAGCGCCCACTCCGGCTCCAGGGGGTACCCATGCTCCCAAAGGTGGATGGACTGGTGCTCTGCTCCGTGATACTGGAAGACGCGCCGCATCTCACTGGAAAGGGATACCAGGGAAATATACGCCACGAATGCGGCTACTCGCAGGCCGCCCTCCACCAGGTTCCACAACCACACCGGGCTCCCCTCTCCCAGCACCAGGGGGGCTAGCCAGGTGGGAAGGGCGATGAAAAGCCCCAGGGCCAGCGCGACCGCCAGGATCATCGAGATGGCCTGCTGGAGGCGGTTCAGCCCCCCTCCTCCGCCATCCTCCTGAAGCGCGATGTCGGCGGAGATGGTGAGGGCGCGCCACCCCAGGAGCAGGCTTTCCGCCAGGACGAAAACGCCCCGCAAGAAAGGCTTTTCCCAGGCCGGGTGGCGGACCAGGAATGAGGACAGCGGCTGCGCGCTGACGTGGATGCCTCCATCAGGTTTGCGCACCGCCAGGGCCCAGTTGGACCGGCCGCGCATCATCACTCCCTCGATGACCGCCTGGCCTCCTATGCGCAGGTCCCTTCCGCGCCTTCGCATGCCCCTGCTTTTTTGCGCCTCCGAAGTGGTCGAAGGGGATGATGATACCAAAGACTCTCCCTCCGAGAGAACGGATACCGCCCTCCTATCGGCCGCCAAAGCCGACCCGATCGCGCAAACCCGCGGATAAATGAGGCGGGGTTCATGCCGCGCGCGGGAACCGCATGCCCGGCATGGATCGCGGCAGGAAGGCCCGTTACCCTTGCCCCTCCGGCTTCCTGGCCTTCTGGTCAGCCGCGCGCTTGCGCTGCGGCCTCGCTTTTCCGTAGCGGCGCTCGAAGCGCTCCACCCTTCCCCCGGTATCCACCAGTTTCTGCTTCCCGGAGTAGAAGGGATGGCACTCCGAGCAGATCTCCACCCTGAGCTCTGGCTTGGTGGACCGCGTCTTGAAGGTGTTCCCGCAGGAACAAGTGACCGTGGCCTCCACGTAATCGGGATGTATTCCCTTTTTCATCCTTTGACCTCCGCTGTCCTACGCGCAACCAGAATAGTATAGCAACCGTAATCATGCCTGAACAGGGCAACGCGCAGGGGCCCGTGAAAATCCTTGTGGTGAAGAGGGGGCTCTGGCGCGCCCCTCCCTTTCGCCCCACCTCAGGAAATCGGTGACCTGGCGATCTCGCTCAGGAACTCGGCGTTGTTCTTGGTGTTGCGTATCTTGTCTATGAGCAGCTCGATGGCCGCGCTGGGATCGAGGGCGTGCAGGACACGGCGCAGCTTCCATACCACCTGCGCCTCCTCCGGTGCCATGATGAGCTCTTCCTTGCGCGTGCCGGACTTGTCGATCTCGATAGCCGGGAAGATACGCTTGTCCGCCAGCTTGCGGTCCAGGTGCAGCTCCATGTTGCCGGTGCCCTTGAACTCCTCGAAGATGACCTCGTCCATGCGGGATCCCGTCTCCACCAGGGCGGTGGCGATGATGGTCATGCTGCCACCGTCCTCTATGTTGCGCGCCGCCCCGAAGAAGCGCTTGGGAGGATAAAGGGCGGTGGAGTCGACCCCGCCGGAGAGAATGCGGCCGCTGGTGGGGGTGGCGAGGTTGTAGGCGCGCGCCAGCCTGGTGATGCTGTCGAGGAGTATCACCACGTCATGGTTGTGCTCCACCAGGCGCTTGGCCCTTTCCAGCACCAGCTCCGCCACCTGGATATGGTTGTCCGAGGGCTGGTCGAAAGTGGAGCTTATCACCTCACCGTTCACGGAGCGCTCCATATCCGTGACCTCTTCCGGGCGCT
>JACVJG010000388.1 GCA_015711875.1 Candidatus Solincola jinzensis
GGTTATGAACAGGGGCGCGTTCAAGGGGCGGTAAAGCTCCGCCATGATACCGGCCGCCCTCTGGCTCTCGGTGCCCACCACTATGCGGTCAGGGTGCATGAAGTCCCTCACCGCCGTGCCCTCGCGCAGGAACTCGGGGTTGGAGATGACGTCGAATTCCTCTCCTCCCGCCCGCTCCTTGATCACCCGCTCAACCAGGCGCGTAGAGCCCACCGGCATGGTGCTCTTGTTGACGATGATCTTGTAGCCGTTTATGGCGCCGGCTATGTCCGAGGCGGCCTCGATGACGAAAGACATGTCGGCGGCGCCGTCCTCCCCCTGCGGTGTCCCCACGGTTATGAAGATGATCTCCGAGGCGCCCACGGCCTCGGCGGTATCGGTGGTGAAGGAGAGGCCTCGGCCCAGATGGCGGGACAGCAACTCGGGAAGGCCGACCTCGTAGATGGTCACTTCGCCGCGGTTGAGGCGCTTTATCTTCTCCGCATCCTTGTCCACGCCGATGACGGAATGCCCGAGGTCGGCGAAACACGCGCCGCTGACCAGACCCACGTATCCCGTTCCGATAACCGCGATCTTCATACCCGCTCCTTGTGGTCTTTTCTCGTTTACCCTGCATGCAAGGATAACCCCCCGCGTCTTGTATTTCAAACCGCGCGAGACAGAGCCCGCCCGCCTTCAAGGCGGAACTTATGGCTGAGAGGGCGTGATATCGTAAACAGGAAGAGGGAAGCGGCCGCGTGGCAGAAGCCCCTTGGGAGAGGCCCCATGAGCGGAAAGGACAGCGCCCGATGGCCGTGGAACTTGAATACGTATGGCTCGATCTAAAAAAGGTCGCCGGGCACAGGAGCCGCGGGTGCGACTTCGGGGAGTCAGCGCCCCAAGCGGCGGAGTCGCCCGAAAGATAAGGAGACGGAAAGGAGGAGCTGTGAGGAAGGCTGTCCCCCTCCCTTCGCCAGTAGCGACAACCGCGAAGCGGTACGGGAGGATCGTTGCCGGCGCCCTGGCTTTTCTGCTGGCGGGGTTGCCGCTTCTCGCGGGGTGCGGCGGCGAGGACGCGCCGGCCTGGCTCAGAAAGTGCCGCGAAGCGGTAGCCGGCTACGTGGAGGGCGGTGGTTACCTGGCATTCGAACAGGAGACGGAGCTGGAACTAACCACCTCGGAGGGCACGCTCAACCAGGTCATCGCGGCGGATGGGGAAATGATCCTGCCCGCGAGGGAGAAGTACGAATACCGCGAGACCGCCACGAGCTCCCGCAAACCCGGCGAGCAGCAGGAGAACTCCTTCTCATACATTACCGTGGACGGGGGGCGCACCGCCTACGTCATGGGAGAGAGGCTGTCCGCCCAGCTGGGGGTGCCTGGATGGATCCATTACACCCCGCCCGAAGGACAGAACCGCTATTTCGACTATCCCGACCTCATGGAGCGCCTGCTGTCACTGGGGGAAAGCGCCGCCTGGATAGGCTGGGAGGAGGTGGAGGGCGTAGCCTGCGCCCACGTGAGCTATGCCATCTCCGGCCGCGAGCTCATGGAGCTGCGCCTGCAGGAGAACCCCGCCCTGGAGGAGCAGTATCAGGGGCTCGATCCCGATGAGATCCTGGGGGAGATGACGGTGGAGATATGGATAGCCAAAGAGGACGCGTTGCCTCGTAAGGTGGCGGTGACGCAGGCATCATCTCAAGGGGAGATGGGCGCCTCCAGCCGTATCAGCATGATCTTCCGCGCCTACGGGGAGGAGCCGCCCATGCCCATCGAGGCGCCGGCGGTCTTCACCGAGGCGGTTTGATCGCAGACGGCCTCTGCCCGAGAAAGGACCGGAGCGGAAAACGAACAAGTAGTGATGCCTTTAATGCGCGATCAGTGGCATGTTTGCCGCTCGGTACAGGGGGGGCGAAACGGAATGGGCAAAGGGGCTATGGCTTTGAACCGCGGTTACGGCAACGCCCGTATGGACGCCCGTATGAAATTATCCGTCAACAACGGGGAAAAGCGTGCCCCCATAAGGGCTTTGAACCGTCACGACAACGCCCGCACGAAACGCCTTGCGGCGTTTATCGCAAAGGAATGGGCGTCTTTATTGCCTTTCCGGGAACCCGGCTTGTTGGCACAGGTTGAAGCCATGCGGGGCGGCAGGGAGATAATCAGCGTAAAGGAGCGAACATGTGTGCGGTTCTTCCACAGAGTCCGCTCCTGTAGAAGCCGGCTTATGCCCACCGTCGCGAAAGATCAGGGCTCTGTGGCCGCCGTCTTCCCGCCAGTTAGTCATGGCTGAAGCTCGAGGGAGGGCGACCATGAGGATTTCCGCCTTCTCCCGTAAGTCCGCTTTTGGCGAAGCCGCCCTCACTAGGATGAGGGCCCATTCGCTGGTGTGAACGCGGCGGCCGGCAGGGCCATGCGGTGACGGCCATGTAGGGGTCACGGGGTGCTGGTATAATACGCCTGACGCGCCCTGCAGCGCCCGGCCGCCGGCGCGGGTGATGCCGAGAGCGCGGGAGGGGGAGGAGAAAAGAAGGAGGAACGATGGAAGCTGCCGTAAAGCCGGTGTCTTACGCCCTCATCCTGGTGAGCGTTACCCTCGCCATAAGCGGCCAGATCTGCCTGCGCCGCGGCATGGAGGTGGTCAAGGGGAAAACGGGGATGGAGGCGGGCGACCTCATGAAAAAACCCCTGACCTTCGTGAAGGAGATCGTCACCACCTGGCTGGTGATGCTGGGGCTCTTCCTCTTCGTGGCCTCCGCGGGCTTCTGGCTGGTGGTGCTGGCCGACGTTCCCCTGGGAGTGGCGTATCCTTTCGTCAGCCTGACCTATATAGTGGTCCTGCTCTACGACAAGCTCTTCGAGTCCTACCGCATCACTCCCTGGAACTGGCTGGGGGTGGCCGCCATCGTCGCGGGGGTGATCATGATCTCCCTGGGGCGCACCTCGGCCTGAGGGCCAGGCGGAGGAGGTCGCGTATGAGGGTGCTGGTGGACGGCACTCCTTTCCTTATCGAGAAAACCGGCATAGGGCACTATACCGAGAACCTGGTGGCCCATCTGCGCCGCGTGGCGCCTGAGCTGGAGATAAGCCTGTTTGCCCTCTCCCTGCGCGGCGGCCATCGCCTGAAGCGTATGCCCGCCATGGAGGGGGTGGAGGTCAAGGGTTACAACCTCCCCGCCAACTTCCTCTATTACACCTGGTGGACGAGGACCTCGCTTTTCCCCGCGGAGACGCTTGCGGGGGACTTCGATATCTTTCACGCCACCAACTACCAGGCGCCGGCGCTGCGGAGGGCCAGGCTGGTGACCACCGTGCACGACATCAACTTCGTGCGTTTTCCCGAGATGCAGAGCAAGGGGATAAGGCGCTTCATCGCAGCCATGCCCCGCTTGCTGGAGCGCTCCCGGGTGGTGCTCGCGGACTCCCGCTTCACCGCCGACGAGCTGAGAGAGGAGTACGGGCTGGAGGAGGAGAGGGTAAGAGTGGTATATCCTGGCCTGAGCCCGGTCTTCCTGCGCGAGCCGGACGAGGAGGAGGTGGAAACGGCCCTGCGTGCCTACTGCCTGGAGCCTCCCTACCTCGCTTATATCGGCAACCTGCATCCCCGCAAGAACCTGGTCACCCTGG
>JACVJG010000389.1 GCA_015711875.1 Candidatus Solincola jinzensis
GGACTGGGTCTACAGGGAGCTTTCCTGCCCGCGGAATACGGGGGGATGAACCTCACCGCGGTGCTGCCCTACTGTCTGGCTCTGGAGGAACTGTCCAGGGGCGACCCGGCGATAGTCTGCGCCATGGCCGGGGGAGCCTGGGCTTTCCGGCCGGCGGTGCTTTCCGATAACAAGGAGGTGCTCAGGGAATTCGCGCCCAAGTTCTTGGGCGATGATCTTTATGTGGCTTGTTTCGCCATGACGGAGCCCTCCGGGGGATGCAATATCGAGAACCTGGACATGAGGGGAAGGGGCATCCATACCCGGGCGGTCCTGGACGGCGACGAGTGGGTGATCAACGGCGCCAAGGTCTGGCCCACCAACTCGGGGATATCGGACGTCTACTGCGTGGTTTGCAACACCGATCCCTCGCTGGGGGACGAGGGCATCGCCCTCATCTACGTGCCCGTTCCCATCGAGGGCTTCAGTTTCGGGAGGTTCGAGGACAAGGTGGGCTTCCGCAGCAGCCGCGAGGGCGATTTCTACTTCGACAACGTGCGGGTGCCGCGGGAATACCGCGCCGGCGGGCCGGGGCTGGACGCCGAGCTGTTGCACGACAACCTCATCTTCGCCCGCCTCTTCAGCGCTTCCTGGGCGGTGGGGATCGCCCAGGGCGCCTTCGACGAGGTGCTGGCCTTCACCAGCGAGCGCAAGGTGGCGGGCAAGCCCATACGCCAGCACACCCTGGCGGCGAACGTGCTCGCGGACA
Source organism: Candidatus Solincola jinzensis (assembly GCA_015711875.1). The sequence continues at coordinate 749 of JACVJG010000389.1, forward strand.
TGGCCATCGGCATCCAGGTGGGGCGCGATTCCTACATCAACGCCGCCTACATGTTCGACCACCCGGAGACCTACGGCAAGCGCACCTCAAGGCACATGCTCTCCCGCTCCACCATCGCCAAGGTCTTCTGCTGCGACATGGCGGTGAAGGTGACCAACCAGGCCATGGACCTCATGGGCCATTACGGCTGCGCCGGCGCCTGGCAGGTGGAGAAATACTGGCGCGACAACAAGATCATCCAGCTCTGGGAGGGCGGCGCCCAGTTGGGTAGGATGGACGTGGCCAGGGGCTATTACGACTACGACCAGTTCCACTCCAATGAGCTCTACGAGCGCATGAGGGCAATGCGGGAAGGATGAACGCGGCGTGCGGGGCGTGGTGCCGCTGGGCGCAACCGTCGCCCTCTCGGAAACGGCGTTGTGCCCAGGAGCAAGTGCAGGTCGACAGAGAAGCGACAGCGCGCTCATGACACGGATGTCAAGGCCCGTTGTGGGGTGGCGGATGGCAGGCGCGACCATAGAGCTTTCCCATGCGAGGGATGCGGCGCGACAGGCGAAGCCTTGCCCAGGGGAGGAGAGAATGGCGCGGGTTTTCATACGGCACGCAAGCGACCCACAGGGATATGGCCGGCCAGCAAGAGGCGCAAGAGGCGGCAACCCGCGGGCGATGGCCAGATGATTTCAAAGCCGAAGGAGGTACGGATCATGGAGCAAGTGTCGATAGAGAGAAAAGAAAACCGTTTCGTGAAGGAGCTTCTCAGCCCCTCGGACCGCCTGGTGGTCAGTTCCGTGCGCGATTTCGTCGAAGGGCAGGTGATGCCGTTGCGCAGGGAGCTGGAGGAGAGCTCGCGTGGCGACTTCCGGCTGCGGGAGGAAATGCAGGCGAGGTTGCTCCCTCTGGGCCTGCAGGGCGGCTTCCTTCCCGAGGAATTCGGGGGGATGAACATGTCGTCCGCCTTGAGCAACTGCCTCGTAGCGGAGGAGATGGGCAGGGGAGACGCCTCCCTGTTCTACAACCTCGCCGCGGGAATGCTGGCCATGCGCCCGGCGGTGAGGGCGGGCAACCGGGCGGTGCTGGAGGCCTTCGCCCCGCGCTTCGCTCAGGAGGAACGGGTTTTTACTGGATGTTACGCCGTCGCCGAGCCAAACTCGGGAAGCGATGCCGAGAACCCCGACCTGCGCGGCGCGGGCATCTCCGCGGCGGCGAGGCTCGAAGGCGACGCCTGGATGCTGGAGGGCGCGAAGGCGTGGTGCGTGAACGCCGGCCTGGCGGGCGTGTACTGTGTGGCCTGCGTCACGGGAGCGGAAGGGGAAGAGGAAGACCTGGCCCTCATTTACGTGGACGGGGTGGCGGATGGCATGCGCTTCCATGCATGGGAGGATATGACAGGCATGCGGGGGTGCCGCCTGGGAGGCCTGGAGCTGAAGGGCGCCACTTCCCCCGCGGATTGGAGGGCATCGGGCCCCGGGGAGGACGCGCGCCTGTTGCGCGACAACTCCGCTTTCGCGCGCCTGCTCACCGCGGCCCTGGCGGTGGGATGCGCCCAGGGAGCCTTCGAGGAAGCGCTCTCTTTCACCTCCGACCGCATGGCGGCGGGCAAGCCCATCCGCCAGCACACCATATGCGCGGCCATCCTGGCGGACATCGCCACCGGCATCCAGGTGGCCAGGGACGCCTACGTGAACGCGGCCTATATCTACGACCGCCCGCAGGATTACGGCGACGGCGAATCCCGCCACATGCTGTCGCGGGCCTCCATGGCCAAGGTCTTCTGCTGCGAGGCGGCCATACACGCCACCAACCGCGCCATGGAGCTCATGGGCTCCTACGGTTACGTTAGCGACTATTACGTGGAGAAGTACTGGCGCGACGCGCGCACCCTGCAGTCATGGGAGGGGGGCGCCCACCTCGCCCGCCTGGACATCGCGCGCGGCTATTACGACTACGACCAGTTCCACCGCAACGAGCTTTACGAGCTCATGATGAGCAGGACGTAACGCTTGAGGCTTTAGAGGGCGCCGGGGGAGGCGCTGCGTGGCAGCCATCGCCATGCCTGTGGCAACAGGGGATAAAGGCGGATCCGGAGGCGCGCTTCCCCCGGCCCTTTCGCCGGTCGGCGCTGCCCATCCTGCGCAAGCGTTACCGGGGGCAGATAGAGGACCTGCCATGTATCGGTGATTTCCGGAGGTTTTCGCGCATCGGGTGGTCATCGGATTCCCGGTGATGGCAGGCCCCTGTATGCCGCGATGGGCCCGTGGGCGGAGGCTGCCGTTCATGGGTGAGGAGGGCATGATCCGATATGCGGGCGTTGCGTGAGTAGACGGTGAGCCCATGGGGCGACAAGCCTTTGGTAGGGATTGGAAAGGGCCCCCTTGCGGGGGCCCATTGTCGCGCGTTTGGCTTGCGGGCGCTCAGGTGCGGCGCAGGCGCATCACACCGAGCGCAAGAGCCACCATGCCCAGAAGGACCAGCATGCCCGACACCAGGAAGAGCGGCATGTGGTCCATGCCGGTGGTCGGCAATTGGCCGGTGAGCTCCGGCTGCACTTGGGGTGTGGTGGGGGGCGTGATCACCTCCGGCGCCACCACCGGCTCGAAGTAGTTGAGGAAGTAGCTCCCGGAGTCTACGACCACGTCACTGCCAGAAGATACCAGTACGGTGATGCTGGTAGGCGCCTTGCTCTTCATCCCGGCGGGCAAGGGCTGTCCCTCCCTTACGGTATAGGCGCCGGGCTCCAGGTCGCCGAAGAAGTACATGCCGTCGTCGCTCTTGATGACGAAGGACTTGACTACCGAGCCGTCCTTCAGCAGCTCTATGGTCACGGGGTTCACGGTCCCGTCCCAGGGCGCAT
>JACVJG010000390.1 GCA_015711875.1 Candidatus Solincola jinzensis
CAGTCGGTACACCAGGCTCCACAAGACGATGGAGGATATCATACCAAGGGCCAAAGCTAGGGCCGCCCTTTCATCAGGTCCCTGAAGGAGAGCCCAGAGGATGGGGAGCGCGATGGCCCCCTGACAGAGCGGGTTATAGCTGCTAAGGTGTTCTTCTAATGTGGGCTCTTGATGCACAGGCAGGAAGCATAACGCTGCTTGGACAGGGGAAGACTGCAAATCACTACTCCCACTCGATGGTGCCGGGGGGCTTGCTGGTGATGTCGTACACCACGCGGTTGACCTTGGGGACCTCGTTGGTGATGCGGTTGGCGATGCGGGCCAGGACGTCGTAGGGAAGGCGGGCCCAGTCGGCGGTCATGGCGTCCTCGCTGGTCACGGCGCGCACCACGATGGGGTAGGCGTAGGTGCGCTCGTCGCCCATCACCCCCACCGATTTGACATCAGGCAGCACGGCGAAGGACTGCCAGATCTCCCGGTAGAGGCCGGCGCGCTTGATCTCCTCCACCACGATCTCGTCCGCATCCCGCAGGATGGCCAGCTTCTCCGCCGTCACCTCGCCGATGATGCGGATGGCCAACCCGGGGCCGGGGAATGGCTGCCGCCACACGATCTCCTCGGGAAGCCCCAGCTCCTCGCCTACCGCGCGCACCTCGTCTTTGAAGAGATTACGGAGGGGCTCCACCAGCGTGAAGTCCATATCCTCGGGCAACCCCCCTACGTTGTGATGGGACTTGATTCGGGCGGCATCGCGGGTGCCGCTTTCGATGATGTCAGGATAAAGGGTTCCCTGCACCAGGAAGTGGGTGTCCCTCATCTCCCGCGCCACCTCCTCGAAGACGCGGATGAACTCCTCCCCGATGGTCTTGCGCTTTACCTCGGGATCGGTCACCCCCTTCAGGCGCCGCAGAAAACGCTCCTGTGCCTTCACGTGGATGAGGTTCATGTGAAAATGGCGGCGGAAGGTGTCCTCTACCTGCTCGGCCTCCCCCTTGCGCAACAGGCCATGATCCACGAAGACGCAGGTGAGTTGGTCTCCCACCGCTTTGTGCACCAGCACCGCGGCGGTGGCGGAATCCACCCCACCCGATAGCCCGCAGATGATCTTGTTATCACCCACCTGCTCGCGCACCTCTTCCACCGCCTGCTCGATGATGGAGACCATGGTCCAGGTCGGCAGAAGGTCCGCCGCCGAGAAAAGGAAATTTTTGAGTATCTCCTTGCCCAGGGGGGTGTGAGCGACCTCCGGGTGGAACTGAACCCCGTAGAGTTTTCGCCGCGCGTCCTCCATGGCCGCCACCGGAGAGGAGGAAGTGGTGGCGGTGACCTTGAAGCCCTCAGGGGCCTCGACCACGGTATCCCCGTGGCTCATCCAAACCGTCTGGCTCAGGGGAAGGCCGTCGAAAAGCGCGCTCTCGCCCGTGACCTCCAGCTCCGTCTTGCCGTACTCGCGAATCCCCGTCGCCTCGACCCGGCCCCCTAATTCGCGGGCCAGCAACTGGTGCCCGTAGCAGATCCCCAGAATGGGCAGGCCCATGGAGAGGATGGCGGGGTCTGGTCGCGGCGCGCCCTCCTGGTAAACGCTGGAAGGTCCTCCGGAAAAGATCAAGGCCGCGGCTCCACGCCTTTTGATCTCTTCCGGCGAGATGTCATGGGGAACGATCTCTGAATATACCCTGCACTCCCTCACCCGGCGGGCGATGAGCTGAGCGTATTGCGCGCCGAAGTCGACCACCAGCACGCTGTCCCTCGCCTCGGTGGCCAATTAGCCTCCCTTCTTCCCTCTTCCGCCCCTGTTTCCGCTTTCCGCGCGCCTATTTGATCATGCCCACGCCCTGCTCGAACTGCATGGCCTTGCCCTCGGTGCGGATGGCGGGGGCTATCATCACCTCGGCCCTCTGGAACTCCTTTATATTGGCGTAACCGCAGGTGGCCATGGACGTGCGCAAGGCCCCGAAAAGGTTGACGGTCCCATCGTTCTCGTGCGCCGGTCCCACCAGGATCTCCTTTATGCTCCAGCGCTGCTCCGTTTTGACCCTGGTTCCGCGGGGCAGATCGGGGTGGAAAGTCGCCATGCCCCAGTGGTAACCGAGCCCGGGCGCCTCCTTCGCGGACGCTATGGGCGAGCCCAGCATCACCGCATCCGCCCCGCAGGCGATGGCCTTGGCTATATCCCCTCCCGTGCGCATGCCACCATCCGCGATGACGTTTACGTATTTTCCCGTCTCCGTGAGATGGCGGATGCGCGCCGCCGCGGCGTCAGCCAACGCCGTCGCCTGTGGCACGCCTATCCCCAGCACCCCGCGCGTGGTGCAGGCGGCTCCCGGCCCTACCCCCACCAGGACCCCTACCGCCCCCGTGCGCATGAGATGCAGGGCGGTGGAGTAGGAGGCGCAGCCTCCCACGATGGCGGGGATGGGCAATTCGGCGATGAACTTCTTGAGATTAAGGGGCTCGCTACGGGTCGAGACATGCTCTGCGCTGATCACCGTGCCCTGGATGACCAAGATGTCAAGCCCGGCTTCCAGCGCTATGCGGTAATACTGCTCAACCCTCTGGGGGGTCAGAGAGGCCGCAGCCACCACCCCACCCTCCTTTATCTCCCTTATGCGCCGCGCGATAAGTTCTTCCTTTATCGGCTCCTGGTAAAGCCTCTGCATGCCACGCGTGGCTTCTTCCTTGCTGAGACTCGCGATCTCCTCGTATACCGGCCTGGGATCCTCGTAACGCGTCTGTAATCCTTCGAGGTTGAGCACCGCCAGACCGCCGAGCTTCCCGATGGTTATGGCCATGTTCACGTCTACGACCGCGTCCATGGCCGACGCTATGAGAGGCAGCTCGAAACGGTGCCCACCCAGCTCCCAGGTTATGTCGATATCGTCAGCGTCTCGCGTTCGCCTCGAGGGGACGATGGAAATATCGTCGAAACCATAGGCCCTTCTTCCTGATTTTCCCAATCCTATCTCGATCTCCATCTCCACCTCCGCCTCAAAGACATACTTGCGCTTGCCATCAATTGCCCCTGATTTCGGGTATGCTAAGATTGCTTCTTAGACTCCGTGTCTTCATCCCTCCAAGCGATCTCTCACGCAACCTTTTCACTAATTATTAGATGAGAATAACTATACTCCTTTTATCTTCGCAAGACAGATAGTCGTGATATCTAATTACCGCCCTATCAGTCGCAAGAACGACATTGACTTGAATGCCGGGGCGGGTTGGCGGCGTAGGCGACATCGCGAGCGCAGCTCCGTATGAGGAGATGGCCTCCGCTTTTGGCCGCAGGCTTGACGAAACCCCCGCTCGCAAGTCGCGGAGCCGAGGCGATCAACCCGCCCCCTGGTCCACCTTGCCCAGCGGCCCGGGCCGGAAGAAGGACGGAATTGCCATCACCTGCCCGGGAACGACCGGGTCGGTCGGCGCGAGGCCGCGCTGGACAAGGCCTCGTTTTTCGATAGGGTGGCATGCGCGCCGAGAGAGACCGTTACCCGGCGGCCCGGGCCGGAAGAAGGACGGAATTGCCATCACCTGCCCGGGAACGACCGGGTCGGTCGGCGCGAGGCCGCGCTGGACAAGGCCTCGTTT
>JACVJG010000391.1 GCA_015711875.1 Candidatus Solincola jinzensis
CACCTCCCCACCCAGGGCCAGCACTGGGATGCCCTTCCGCGCCGCGGCCCGGGCCACGCCGGTGACCGTCTTGCCCTGCGCGGTCTGGGCGTCCAGCCTTCCCTCCCCGGTGATCACCAGGTCGCGGCCGTCGAGCTTTTCCTCGAAGCCCACCGCCTCCATGACCACCTCTATGCCCGGGCGGACCTCCGCCCCCAGGAAGGCCATGAGGCCGAATCCCAGACCCCCCGCGGCGCCGGCGCCGGGCTCCTCGGAGTAGTCCCTCGCGAGCGTTCTCTCCGTGACCTCCGCCAGGCGCGCGAGGCCCCTTTCCAGTCGCTCCACCGCCTTCGCGTCCGCGCCTTTCTGGGGGGCGTAGACCCGCGAAGCGCCCGTATCGCCCAGGAGGGGAATGGCCACGTCGGATGCGATGACGATCTCCGCCTCTCCTATGCGCGGGTCCATCCCTCCGAGGTCGATGGCGGCGAGGTCCACCAGACCTCCTCCACCCGGGGGAAGCTCCGCGCCGGAGGGATCAAGGAAGCGCGCCCCCAGGGCGGTGGCCATGCCGATGCCGCCGTCGTTGGTGGCACTTCCCCCGATGCCCACGATGATGCGGCGAAGGCCGGCTTCCAGGGCGCGCCGTATGAGGTCGCCGGTGCCGGCGGTGGTGGTGACCAGGGGGTTGCGCCTATTCCGCGGCACCAGGGCCAGGCCTGAGGCGGCGGCCATCTCCACCACCGCCGTCTCCCCGTCGCCCAGGATCCCCAGGGGAGCGATGTGCGGCTCGCCCAGAGGTCCGGTGACCTCGCAGTCCAGGGTCCTGCCGCCGGTGGCCTCCACCAGCAGCTCCAGCGTCCCTTCCCCGCCGTCGGCCAGGGGGCAGAGGGCCAGCTCCGCCTCCGGCCAGGCGCCGCCGAATCCCCTGGCAATGGCCTCCGCCGCTGCGCGCGCGCTCAGGGAGCCCTTGAACTTATCCGGTGCTATCAGTACCCGCATAAGCGATCTCCTTAGAGACCCTTCACTGGTTCATATGTAAAATTATAGCAATTTTCGAAATGGGCGCGCTTCCCTTGTTCTGCGCTCAGGATAGACGCCGTAGCCTTTGCCTCCGTATCCCGTGACCTGACCATGGCTGGGGTAACGGCTACCACCTCGGTTCCGTTCGTGCGCTCCATGCGGTGTTGCCACCGCCGTAAGACCCGAAACCGCGATCGTCGCCGTGACGCTTACCGGGAAAAGCGAGCGCTCGCCTGCCGTTTAGGCCATCCCCGCGAGACATGAGGAAGGTCACCCCCGCCCTCTTTATCCTGCACGGACGTTCGCCTGCCGTGAGGGCCCTTCTCCATAAGGGAATGGAGATCCTCCTTTGCTGGAAAACTAACCCCATGTTCTCACGGTCTCGCCCACCACGCACAAGATCCGCGAGGGATGGAGACCCTCCTTTGCTGGAAAACGGCAGACGGCCCTCGCCTTGACTGCCGCTTCCCTCGGACGGTCACAATCCGCTCTGTCCCGACACCTTCGCTTGACGGGAAAAGAAACACTTCCGTGGGTCCGTGCCGGCTGGCCGCTCTGCCTAAAGGGGAAGGCGCCGCGCCACCTCCTCCTCTTCCTTGTACTGGTCAAGGCGGGAGAGCAATAGGTTCCAGTCCACGGCATGGCCGTCGAACTCGGGTCCGTCCACGCAGGCGAAGCGGGTCTTGCCCTCCACCTCGCAGCGGCAGGTTCCGCACATGCCCGTGCCGTCCAACATGATGGAGTTGAGGCTCACTTTGGTGGGAACGTCGTATTCCGCCGTGACCGCGCTGGCGAACTTCATCATGATGGCGGGTCCGATGGCGATCACCAGGTCCACCTTCTCCGCTTTAAGGCGTTCCTCGAGGGCCCAGGTGACCCGGCCCTTGAGACCCCGGCTGCCGTCGTCGGTGGTGAGCACCAGCTCGTCGGTCACCTTTTCCATCTCCTCCTCCAGGATGAGGAGGTCGGAGCTGCGAGCCCCGATGATGCCGGTGACGCGGTTGCCCGCCTCGCGTAGCGCACGGCATATGGGATGGATGGCGGCTATGCCCACGCCCCCTCCCACGCACACCACGTGCCCGTATTCGCATATCTCCGTTGGGCGGCCCAGGGGTCCCACCAGGTCGAGGATGTCCTCCCCCGCCTCCATGAGGCTCAGCTTGCGGGTGGAGCGCCCCACCACCTGCAGCACCAGGCGTATCCACCCCTCATCGGCCGACCAGTCGCAGAGGGTAAGGGGGAAGCGCTCGCCCGTCTCGTCGAGGCGCAGGATGACGAACTGGCCCGCCTTCGCCCTGCGCGCCACGTTATCCGCCTTTACCCTGACCGAGAAGACCGTGTCCGCAAGTTGCTCCTTGGCCATGATGGGGAACATGCATCCTCCTTTTCAACCACAGTGTCGGTGAGTTCGTCCTCATGTCAGGCGCCTGCAGGCCGCTTCGTCCAGCTTCTGGATGCTGTAGCCTTATCGGTCAGGCGCGTACTTGTTAATAAAATATCATAATGCCTAAGGTACCAGGACTCATAATGCCGTAGAGGTCGTTGAGCCGTTGGGATAAAGGCCCGTAAGGCTATGTCGCGTAAGGGCCGGGGAAAATCGGGCTCTCATGAAAGACCGGGCCATATCCGTAGCCTTTCCGGAACCCTACCTGTCGGGTATTAGCGAACGGCTCAGTCTTTCGCGGGTTGTATGTGCTTCCGGACAACGTCCCCTGAAGCAATGAAACAAGGACATAAGGATGGTGAAGACTCTCAGGGATGGCGAAGAGCTCTCAGCGAGCTTTGTGCGCTGCCGGACAACACTATGCCCGGCCGCCATGTGGGGCGTCGCGACCACCCGGATAACGGGCTTACCCCAGCCGGTGCATCCGCCCGCCGCGTCCCGCATCCGGCCGCGATCCGCTCAGCGACCCAGCTCCTGGAAGAGCTTTTCCTTGATGGCTTTGACCTCGGCCACGAAAGCGGGGTCGGCGTCGTAGGGGCTGGTTCCCTCCAGGTCCGAGCGGCGTATACTCTGGTTATAGGATATGGAGCCCAGGAAGGGGAGGCCGTCCAGGCGTCCGCGCACCAGCTCCTCCTCCTGGGGGTCCTGCACCTTGTTGAGCACCACGAAGACCTTCTGGACTTTAAGGTCCGAGGCGAGGCGGCGGATGGTGTTTGCGGTCTGTACGCTCCGCATCCCCGGCTCGATCACCACGATCATGGCGTCCACCGCTCCCGCGGTCCCCCGGCCCAGGTGCTCCAGGCCGGCCTCCATGTCCATGATCACCACGTCGTCGCGGGCCAGCAGAAGATGCTGCAGCAACGCCTTGAGCATCACCGATTCCGGGCACACGCAACCGCCGCCACCCTCCTTCACCGTGCCCATCACCAGCAGGCGCACTCCCTTGTGCACGCGCGAGAGGGCTTCCGGGAGGTCGTCCACCTTGGGGTTCATCTTGAAGTAGGTGCCGAAGGTCCCGGGCTGCGAACCCGTACGCTCGGCGACGAGCTCCTTCATGTCCGCTATGGGCACCACCCCCGCCATCTCCTCCTCGGAGATGCCCAGGCTGGAGGCCAGGTTGGCATCGGGGTCCGCGT
>JACVJG010000392.1 GCA_015711875.1 Candidatus Solincola jinzensis
GCGCATGATACTGGAAAGTATTGCCTTTCAAAAAGGAGATCATGGCCTTGCGACCTTCGCGCCGCGGGAAGGGGACAGTCACGCGCTCGCTCACGCAGCGGCAAGTGTTGCCGGAGGTCCAGTAGCTAGCAGAAAGGTGGCCCGGGCTGGCGAGACATCAGCCGCCAACGTCTGGGAGAAGAGATAGCGCTCGCTGCGGGTTTCACGAGGGCGTGGGGGAGTTCATGGCCCGCGAGGGTACGGGTTTCGCTGCCGAGACCATGGAGATCACCGGAGAGGGATGAGATATGGATTTTCTTGAGGGCGTGGGGGAGTTCATGGCCCGCGAGGGTACGGGTTTCGCTGCCGAGACCATGGAGATCACCGGAGAGGGATGAGATATGGATTTTCTTGAGGGCGTGGGGGAGTTCATGGCCCGCGAGGGCATCGTGGAACTGGAGATCCTGGACGGCGAGCGGGTCATCAGGCTGCGGCGCGGAAGCCTGCAGCCGCCGCTCGCCAACGAGGAGCAAGAGGAAAGTGTTGTGAGCGCTCCCCTGGGAGGGATCCTGCGCCTTTCCCCATCGCCCGGAGATCCTGCCTACGCCCCGGTGGGACATACGAGGATGGAAAACGAGGTGTTGTTCTGTATCGAGGCGATGAAACATCTCAACGAGGTAAGGGCCGAATTCGACCTCCTGGTGGAGGAAACGCTGGCCAGAGAGGGAGAGTCGGTCACGGAGGGCCAGGCGGTGATGCGGGTGCGGCGGCTGCGGGGAAAGAGAGAAAAAGGAGCGTGAGGGAATGGAAGGGGTGACCATCCTCGGTTGCGGCAAAGGGGTCCCGGGTCATGTCATCCACAACCGGGACCTTGAGGGTTTCCTGGATACCAGCCATGCCTGGATAACCTCCCGCACGGGGATCGAGGAGCGCCGTGTGGCCGGCCCCGATGAGGACAACCTCTCCCTTTCGCTGCGGGCCTGCCGGCGAGCCCTCGAGAACGCCGGCCTGGGCGGCGGAGAGATCGACCTCATCGTGGTGGCCACCGCTACCCCGGACCGCATGGTCCCCTCCCTGGCCTGCACCCTCCAGAAAGAGCTTGGCTCCAGGGGTCCGGCCCTGGATATCAACGCTGGCTGCGCGGGATTCATCTACGCGCTGATCATCGCCTTCCACCTCATGCGAGGAGAGATGGCCTCGCATGCCCTGGTGGTGGGCACGGAGACCCTCACGCGCATCGTGGACTGGAGAGACCGTTCCACCTGCGTGATCTTCGGGGACGGGGCGGGAGCCGCGGTGCTTGCGCCCTGCCCCGCCGGCAAGGGCATCGTCGCCGCCTCCCTGCACGCCTTTGGGGACGGTGACCGCCTCATCCGCGCGGAGGGCGGCGGCGCCCGCATGATGGCCTCGCTCGGGGGCGGCCTCCGCCCCGGCAGCGACGCCCTTCCCCCTCCCCTGCCGCAACTGCCTGGCACCTGGAACGGCATTTATCCCTTCCTGCGCATGGACGGGAAAGAGGTCTTCAAGTTCGCGGTGAGCAAGCTCTGCGCGACTATACGGGAGTTGTGCTCCGCCGCGGGCGCGGGGGTGGAGGATCTCGCCCTCATCGTCCCCCACCAGGCCAACCAGCGCATCATCTCCGCCGCTGCGGAGAGGCTGGGCTGCCCGCCAGGGCTGTTTTTCACCAACATCCAGCGTTACGGCAACACCTCGGCGGCCTCCATCCCCATAGCCCTGGAGGAAGCGCTGAGCGCCGGGCGCATAAGGGAGGGAGACCTGGTGATGCTCGCCGGCTTCGGGGCGGGGATGACCTGGGGAGGCGCACTCCTGCGCTGGCACCACGGACACGCTTCTGAAACGAGGAGGGAAAAGGGATGAGCGAGCAGGGAAAAACGGCCTTGGTAACCGGCGGCTCGCGCGGCATCGGGCGCGCCATCGCCCTGGCCCTGGCCAGGGATCACGCGCATATCGCCATTAATTATCACGGCAACGCCGCCGCCGCCGCGGAGTGCCTGCAGCTCCTACGCTCCCTGGGAGCCGAGGCCATGGAGATCAGGGCGGATGTGGGAGACCCGGCGCAGGTGGAGGAGATGTTCGCACGCATCGCGGAGGCATGGGGCGGGGTGGACGTCCTGGTGAACAACGCCGGAGTGCGTCGAGACGGCCTAACGCTCACCATGCGCGGCGGCAGCTGGGAAGAGGTCATGCGCACCAATCTGGACGGGGCCTTCAATTGCTCCCGCGCCGCGCTCAAACACATGTTGCGCAAGCGCTGGGGGAGGATAATCAATATCTCGTCTGTGGCGGGCTTGAAGGGCGTCAAGGGACAGGCGAATTACTGTGCGTCCAAGGCAGGTATCATCGGGCTCACGCGCAGCCTCGCGCAGGAGGTCGCTGATCGCGGCATCACCGTGAACGCCGTGGCCCCCGGTTTGATCATGACGGACATGACCGCCGACCTGCCGCGGGAAAACCTCGACCTCATACTGGGGTCCGTTCCCATGCGGAGAGCGGGCATGCCGGAGGAAGTGGCGAGCGCGGTCGCCTTCCTCGCGTCCGACGGCGCTTCCTACATCACCGGCCAGGTGATATGCGTTGACGGAGGCATGCTGGGCTGAAGCGGGCAAATCGCCATGCAAAAGAAAGGTGGCATTCTGTTGGACCGGAATATGTTCAGGGAGCGAAACGCCGAGCCGAACGGAGGCGGGCATCAGGCGGCAACCCCATTGGGGAACGCTCGGGTGGCGGGTGGCGCCGGGGCCAGGATCGCCTCCCTCAGGGAACGTGCGCGGCGGCTCTGGACAAGATGCGAAGGGTGCCGCGTGGAGCTGGAGCGCGCCGCGCTGGAGGAAGCCCTTGGCGTTTGCCCCCGCTGCGGCTTTCACCACCGCCTGGGCGTGAGAGAAAGAGCCTCCTGCCTGTTCGACCCCGGCTCCTTCGACCCTGTCGCCAACCGCCTTCGCACCGCGGATCCCATTTCCTTCCAGGAGGGCGCCTACCTGCGTGAGGCCCTCGAGCTGGGGCGGGAGGCGATGGTTTACGGCGGCGCCACGGTGCTCGGCGCTCCCTGCGTGGCCGCCATCATGGACTTCTCCGTCTTTGGAGGCTCCATGGGCGCGGCGGCAGGAGAAGCCTTCCGTCGCGCCTGCGCCCTGAGCGTAGACAGAGGACATCCTCTGCTGGCTGTGACCTGCTCCGGGGGCATGCGCGTGCAGGAGGGCACGCCGTCCCTCATGCAGATGGCGAGGGTGATGTTCGCGCGCCGGGAACTGTCGGAGGCCCGTATCCCCTTCATATCCCTGCTATGCGACCCCACCTGCGGTGGCGTCGCGGCCAGCTTCGCCACCTCGGCGGATATCATCCTCGCCGAGCCGGGAGCCCTGATATGCTTCAGCGGACCCAGGGTGGTGGAACAGACGTTGGGGATAAAGCCTCATCCGGAGTTCTCCCGCGCCGAATCCCTTCTGGAGCGGGGGCTGGTGGACATGGTGGTCCCACGCCCGCGGCAGCGCGAGGTCATCGGGGGCCTGCTGGGCTTCTTCCACGAAAGGGGGTGAGGGCGGCAAAGACGACTCTTCACTGAAAGGCTCGG
>MU158562.1:0-3195 GCA_015711875.1 Candidatus Solincola jinzensis
ATACATCCCACCGCTCTCGATCTGGCCCGCCACCAGGTAGGAGATGAGGGGGCGGGAATAGCAGCGGTACCTCTCCTCCCCGAAGAGGACGATAGACCCCTCGGGATCCGCTTTCCTGATGGCGTCGCAGGCGTTGATGGCCGCGGCCGAGTTTCCCACGATCGCGTAATCATATATAGCCGTCATGCTCATTCCTCCACCAGCAGCAGGGCCTCGTTGGGGCAGTTGGCGACGCAGGCCGGGACCTCGAGGTCGGGGCAGAGATCGCATTTCCCCACCGCCTTCTTTTCTGTCTCGTCCCGGCGCACGGCGCCGAAGGGACAGACCAGGATGCAGGTCCAGCACCCCACGCAGCGCTCCGGGTCGTTGGTCACCACCCCCGTGTCGGGGTCCTTGCTCATGGCCCCGGAAAGGCAGGCGGTCACGCATGGGGCCTCGTCGCAGTGCCGGCACTGCAGGGCGAAGGAGACGTGTCCTTCCTCCTCCACCTCCACCCTTTTCACCGGTCGCCTCTCGCTCTTGAAAGCCTTGATGATGTTCTTGCTCTTGGAGTGCTGCACGACGCAGTGTATCTCGCACAGCCGGCAGCCGATGCAGTATTCCTCGCGGGGCACTATCCTCATCAAACCCTTACCACCTTCTTCTACCTGCCTCTGTAACCGCGATGCCTCTCAGGTTCGTCCGCGCCATCACGGCGAGTCCCCAGCGGAGAGACATTCAAATAATAATTGCAAACGGGGCCGATGACCATAACATCGCGCAGCAACATCGCGCTGTCTCCTACCTTTCTGGACCGCGGGCACAATGGCGAACGTTCTACCCTGGCCCAACCACGGACTCGTGAAGACTTCGCCTCGCCACGCTTTGCGGGCGCGCCGCCTGCCTCCCCGAGCGAATATCAGGTAATTATATAGGTAATAGGTCACCTATTGCCTATATAATAGCAAATAATATATCATGTCAATCATATAAACGGTTAATATTTGCCGTTTGTGTGAGGAGGACGCTTGCTGGAGCGCAAGACATTGGCGATCCTGGAGGCACTCAGGGAGGCGGGTAAACCCCTGGGGGCCAGGAACTTATCGCAGGAACTATTCCGCCGCGGGATAGAGCTCAACGAAAGGACGGTACGTTACCACCTCCTGCACCTGGACGAGCGTGGCTTCACCAGACTGGAGGGAAGGCGCGGCCGCGTCCTGACCGAGCTGGGCATAAGGGAGCTGGAAAGCGCCTCGGTCGTGGACAGGGTCGGTTTCGTCAATTCGCGTATCGACGACCTCGCCTGCCGCTCCGATCTCGACCTGGCAGCGCGCAGGGGCAAGCTGGTAATAAACGTCACCTTCTTCCCACTTGAGCAGGAACGCCGTGCCGTCGAGGCGATGCGGGCGGCTTTCAAAGCGGGGTTTTGCCTGTCTGACTTGGCGCTGCGCGCCGGACCCGGGGAAAGGGTGGGAGACCTTGAGGTGCCGGCTGGCATGGCAGGATGGGGAACGGTATGCAGCGTCACCCTGAACGCCGTTTTCCTGCGCCATGGCATCCCGGTGGAATCGAGTTTCGGAGGATTGCTGGAGATCCGAGAGGGCAGACCTGTGCGTTTCACGGAGATCATCAGTTATGCGGGCTCCAGCCTGGATCCCATAGAGATCTTCATCAAGGGCAAGATGACCAGCGTTCACGCCGCTGCCGTTAATAGCAACGGCAGAGTATGCGCCTCTTTCCGTCTTATCCCCGCGTCAGCGCTTCAACATGCAACCGAGGTGCGAGAGCGGATGCGGGAGGCACGCCTCGGAGAAATGATATTGCTCGGCAGGCCGGGACAGCCCCTCATGGAGGTCCCAACCGGCAAGGACAGGGTAGGCCTGGTGGTGGCCGGCGGCCTGAACCCACCCGCCGCCGCCGAGGAGATGGGCGTGGACACCTTTTCGCGCGCCATGGCCACCTTGGTCGATTACTCCTCTCTTTCCTCCTTTTCGACCCTCGCCAAGCGTATCCATTGAAACGCCCACGCAGGCGTGCCAAGTGGACTTTCCCGCTGGGGATCGCTCGCCTCCCCCGCCATTGCATGCGATGAAAGCATTGCTTGGGCAAGACTTGATCAAACCAGGCAGAGCTCATGAACCGCCGCCGGGCGCAGGGAAGGTCATCACGCGGTGGCGTAGTAGATATAGGTAGCCGTGTGCGTACGTGTCGGTCGCGCGCGAGCATAGCCGCTATGGACCGGGTCTGTATCGAAAAGGACGATAACGGCCAAGGCCGGACGGCCTGACAAACGGGAACGGTGGCCAAGAGAGTGGAGCTGGATACCGGCGGCGCCTACGCCGTCATGGCGAGAGACCTGGTAAAGGACTACCCGCGCCCGCGAAGGGGGGTGTGGTCTTTCTTCGCGCCTTCATGGAGACAGGAAAGGGTGAGGGCGCTGGACGGCGTGAGTCTGGCCGTTCCCGAGGGCTCCGTCTTCGGCCTCCTGGGCACCAACGGGGCGGGGAAGACCACTTTCATGAAGATCGCCTTCGGACTGCTCCTGCCCACCTCCGGCAGCGTGGAGGTCCTGGGGCAGGACCCTGCCCGCGGCGGCGTGCGCGCCCGCATGGGCATGGTGCTGGGAGAGGAGCGCAGCTTCTACTGGCGCCTCTCCGGGCGGCGCAATCTGGAGTTCTTCGCCGCCCTGCACGGCATGGAGCGCGCGGCAGCGGCGGCGCGCATCGAGGAGCTCTCCGACCTGCTGGAGATGTCCCCCTACCTGGACGCGCCGTTCTCCGACTACTCAGCGGGCATGCGCCAGAAGGCGGCGGTGGCGCGCGCCCTCCTCCACGACCCGGAGTTGCTTTTCATGGACGAGCCAACCCGCTCCCTCTCGCCCGAGGCGGCCTACCCGCTGCGCGAGTTCATCGCCCGCGAGCTGGTGGAAAAACGCGGCAAGACGGTGGTCCTCGCCACCCAGGACATGGAGGAGGCGGAGGGGCTGTGCCGGGAGGTGGGCATAATGCACCACGGGCGCTTCCTTTACCTGGGCCCCATGCGGAGGCTGCTGGAAAATGGCCGCGAGAGGCTTGGGGAGGGGGCGAAGCTGGGAGATGTCTTCGTGGACCTGGTGCGAAGCCAACAGGAGCCGGGGGTGGAAGCGAGATGAGGAAGGCCAGCTTTTGGTAGGCCAACGTGACGATGAGGTGAGTGAGGTGAGCGACAATGGTGTCG
>MU158562.1:3205-3522 GCA_015711875.1 Candidatus Solincola jinzensis
GGAAGCGAGATGAGGAAGGCCCTCGCCTTTCTGCGGCGCGATTTTTTCATTGAGACCAGCTACCGCTTCAACTTCCTCCTCTCCCTGGCGGGGATGGTTTTCTCGGTGTTGATCTTCTACTTCGCGGGAAGGATCGTGGACCCGTCCTACGTGAGCGAAACCGCCGACGACTATTTCTCCTTCGCCCTGGTGGGAATGGCCATGGCCATGTACCTGCGAGCCGGCCTGGGCTCCTTCGCGGAGAGCATCCGCGAGGAACAGATGATGGGGACCCTGGAGGCCATGATGGCCACCCCCACCCCCCTCACCGCCAGCGT
>JACVJG010000395.1 GCA_015711875.1 Candidatus Solincola jinzensis
AGGAGCGTGGGAAGACGGTCATACTCACCAGTCACTACCTGGAGGAAGTGGAGGCATTGTGCGAGCGGGTGGCCATCATCAAGGAGGGCGAGATCCTGGCCCTGGACACCGTGGCCAACCTGGTCCTGCGGCAGGAGAACCCGTTGCGCCTGGACTTCCTGCCCCGCGGCGGCCTGGAAGGCGAGAAGAGGTCCCGGCTTTCGGGCATGGGCGAGCTGCGGGAGTCGCAGGGTAGGGCGGGCGAGTACACCCTCTTCCTCAAGGACCTTGCGGCGCTCAAGGCGGCCTTGCGGGAGTTGGAGCCGCTGGAACTCGATCGCATGGCGGTGTCCACCGCCAATCTAGAGGACGTCTTCGTGCGCCTCACCGGAGGGCGCATAACCGGCGAGGAGGAAGAGGTCCCGGCCAGGAGGGCGGCGCGATGAAGTTCGGCAAGATCTTCATCTCCAGCGTGAAGATGATCTACCGCGACAGGATAGCCCTCTTCTGGGCACTTGCCTTTCCTCTGATGTTCGTGGCCCTCTTCGGGCTTTTCAGCATGGGCATGACCGGCAACGACCTGGGAAAGCTGGCGTATATAGACAGGGCGGGGGACGAATCCTCGGCGCGCCTGAGGCAGGCGGTTTCGGATTCCGGGGTCTTTACGCTGACGGAGGAATACACCGACCCCGAGGAGGCCAAAGAGGCCATGCGCAACAACAAGATAAACTTCGTCCTGGTGGTGGAAAAACCGCGGGTGGCGCAGGGCGTGGCGGACGTTTTCCCGGAGATCACCCTCTTCACCGACGTCAAGAACCAGAACATCAACTCCGCCGCTGTGAGCTTCTTCGACGGCCTCAAGCAACAGTTCTACGCCGCTGCCATGATCGCCCAGATAGACTATGTCCTCAAGCTGGACATCGACCCCCAGGCCAAGCAGTTCTACTCCGGCCTGAAGGAAGCGCTCCAGAGCGCTTCCCAGCCCATCTCCTCACAGCAGGGGGGCAAGAACCCCGTGACCTATTTCGACATGGTATTCGTGGGGTTATTATGCATGGGTATCATGAACTACGCGGTTACCGGGTTCGCCATCAACCTGGCCACCATGCGGGAGCAGAAGATATTAAAACGCCTGCTCACCACCCCCCTTCCCATACGACGTTTCATGGTGGGGGAGGTACTCGCCTACATCCTGCTCGCCTTCGCCCAGCTGGGGATCATGCTGGCGGTGGGCGTGGGCATGTTCGGAGCCAGGATATACGCGGGATGGTGGTTCCTGTTCCTGCTGGTCTTCCTGGGGGCCCTGCTCTTCCTCTCCTTGGGGTTCTTCCTTGCCGCCTTCGCCAGGACCGCCAACGCCGCCTCGGGCATGGCCAACGGCATCGCCATACCCCTGATGTTCCTGGGGGGCGTCTTCTTCCCCCTGGAGATCCTCCCCGGTCCCTTTTATCAGGTGTTCCGCTTTCTTCCCCTGGCCCCCATGATCCAGGCTATGCGCTCGGTGTGCCTGGAGGGGGACCCGGTCTCGTCTCAGCTGCCGCGCATCGCCATCATGCTGGTATGGCTGGTGGTGGTCGCCGGACTGGGGCTCGCCTTCTTCAGGTTCGGCGAGGAATAGGCACCTTAAAGCCCGCGGCTTCTTGACATACCGGCATGAGGATGTATTTTATAAGCAGATAGTTTGTATAAAAACATTTTGTACGTATAAAATCCGGGAGATAGTATGCCTGAAGATGCGGGAAGCAGGAGAAACGGGTTCGACAAAGTGCTCGACGTGGCCATGGGCATCGCGGAGGCTTGGAACGAGAAGACCGGCAGGTGGTTGCGGGAGAACCAGGTAACCTTCGCCCAGTTCAAGGCCATCCTCCTTTTGAGCAAGGCGGGCTCGCAGAGCCTAGGCCAGTTGAGCGAGGGCCTGGCCCGCGCGCGCTGCACGGTGACGGGACTGGTTGACAGGCTGGAGGCCAAGGGCCTGGTGAAGAGGATACGCAGCCGCGAGGACAGGCGTATGGTATACGTTTCCCTCACCGACAAGGGCAGGGAACTGGCCCAGGAGCTGAAGGAGAAGGTGGTGCCGGAGATTACGCGTCTGGGGGAGCGTATCATGGGCAGGCTCACGGAATCAGAGGCCACGGCGCTGTTGGGCGCCTTGAGCAAGCTGAACGAGGGCATCAGAGAGGGTTAGCCGTGGCGTTGGAGAGGTGAAGGGCGTGGGCTCCGGCTTTCCTGGAGTAGCGGGAGTGAGAAATGGGAGGAGTGCCGCAACGACAACCAAAATACCAAAGAGGCAAAGGCAGCTGCGGTATATGGAAAGCGGGGAAAAGGTTGCTTCGCCGGACTCCGAAGTTCGGAAGGAGGTTTCCCCCGGCTTTTGGAGCAGCTCGATGAGAAGAGGAAGCGTTCGCTACAACAGGCCCCGACGCTTGGGTTGCCTGGAAGGCCACGGTAAATACGGTCTTTATGTTGGTCATGAGGGAAGGGTTGTGAGGATGAACTGATCACGCTGAACGACAGCGATGTGCAAGTGGATCAGGGTTCATGAATCTGGAAAGGCATGGTAAGCGAAGCGGGCGCAGGCCTGGGACAGCGCTTTGAGAGCTAAGGAGAGTGGGCGAAAAGTGGAGAGGCGAACGCAGGAGATAGGGGAGATGCTCAGGGAGATACCCTTCTCGCCACGCAGGCCCTACCTGCTGGCGCTGGCGGACGCTTATGCCCCCGACCTATCGCGCATCAGCATGGATATCCTCGGCGCGAGGCCCGATGGTCCCAGACCCTACCCGGACACCTTCGAGAAAGTGGTGTTCCCCAGCCTCGACGATACCCCTCTGGTAGGGGTGCTGGGCTTGCACCGCGATGGCGTGAAGCGACCCGGGGTGGTCTTCTGCCACGGCTTCCATGGCTCCAAGAACAAGAACTACATCATGGAGGCGGCGCTGAAGGCCTTCTCGGAATGGGATTATAACGTGCTGGCGTTCGATATGCGCGATTTCGGCGAAAGCCGCGACCTCTCCCACTCCCCCTCAACGGGCGGCTGGAAGGAGGGGCAGGATATCCTGGGAGCATGCCGTTTCCTGGGCAGCATGGAAGGGGTTACCAGCGTGGGGGCGGTGGGCTACAGCCTGGGGGCCAGCGCGGTCCTGAACGCCGCCCACCAGAACGACATTCACCCGTATCTCACCGGCGGCGTCATGGCCTGGAGCGGCTTCGCCTCTATGGAGAAGATAATGTCGCGTTTCAGCAGGCGCCCGCCTATCGGCGATCCTTTCTTTCCCTATTACACGGCCTTCATCCTGCTGACAGAGATACGCCGCTTGGAGATGCGCCGCAAGGGTGATGGAGGCGAGGTCATTGCCTCCCTTGGGGACAAGCCCCTTTCCCCCGATTTCAGGCGTTACGTCAGGGAGGTGGTGGCCCCCCATTACGGCAAGAGCGAGGAGGCCATCTACGCCCTTTCCAGCCCGAAAAACTTCGTGGCGCGCATAGAGCACCCGGTCCTGCTGGTGCATGCCGAGGACGACCCCGTCTGTCCG
>JACVJG010000396.1 GCA_015711875.1 Candidatus Solincola jinzensis
TTCCTGCTTGGAGCGTGAGCAGATAAAAGACCTCTTTGATATACTTTATAAGGCCGTCAAAGACATCGACGGAGGAAAGTTATAGGTTTTGGAGGAAGTCGATGACCGATTTCGGGGTGCCCGGCAGTGTGGATGACGGGCGCAAAAAGATATACATCATAGACGTTACCAACCGTGACGGGGTGCAGACCTCGCGGCTAGGCCTCGCCAAACTCGAGAAGACGATCATCAACATGCTCCTGGACGAGATGGGCATCTGGCAGAGCGAGTTCGGGTTCCCCACCACGCGCCACGAGGTAAATTATCTGCAGGCCAACCTCGAGCTTGCGGAGCTGGGAGCCATACCCCATACTCGCCTCTCGGGATGGGTGCGAGCCATTCCCGACGACGTGGCCTTGGCCCGTGAACTTGTGCCGAAGCTCAAATACATCAATATCTCCATTTCCACCAGCGACCAGATGATAAGGGGGAAGTGGAGCGGCCGCTACGGTTTCAATGACGTGGTGCACATGATGTGCGAGGCCCTGGACTCTGCGAGAGAGCTGGGATTCGAGGATGTGGGTGTCAACGCCGAGGACGCGTCCCGTACCTCTGACCAGCATCTCATCGAATTCGCCCTCGCTGCCAAAGAGCACGGCGCGGTTCGTCTGCGGTACTGCGACACCCTCGGCTTTAACGACCCCTTCACCATCTATGACCGCATAAAGCTTCTTGCCGAGGAGACGGGCATCGACATAGAGCTCCACTGCCATAACGATCTCGGCATGGCCGTCGGTTGTTCGGTGGGCGGAGCCAAAGGGGCTCTGGACGGTGGAGTGAACGCCTACATAAACACCACCATTAACGGTATGGGGGAACGAGCTGGCAACGCGGATCTGGTGTCCGTTATCCTGGCCATAAAAAAATCCACCCTTTTCGACGGCGAGGACGTGCTCGACGACTCCATCAATCTCATGGCCGCCTGGAAAACGGCCAAATACGCATCCTATGCCTTCGGCGTCCCCATTCCCATCAACCAGCCCGGGGTGGGCGACAACGCCTTCGCCCACGAGTCCGGCATCCACGCCGACGGAGCCCTGAAGAGCCGCCGCAATTACGAGCTCTACGACTACGAGGAACTGGGCAGGGGCGAGCCTGAGATCATAGAGACAGGGCGCAATATCACGCTGGGCGAGTATTCCGGCATCAAGGGGTTCCGTAACGTCTACGAGAAACTCGAGGTGGAGTTCCAGTCCGACGAGGAGGCAAGGGATATACTCGAGCTGGTAAGGTACGCCAACGTTTCTACCCAGAAACCGTTGGTAGAGGATGAACTCCTTTTCATCGCACGCTACCCCCAACAGGCACGCAAGATCCTCACCCTCGACCCTTCTCACGTGAAGATAAACCGCAACGTCCAGGAGGGAATATCATGAAAGAGGTGCCGGAGGAGGTGCTAAGGAAGCTGGCGTCTTATTACAACCTTTACAAGCACGGCGAAGCCTCGGAGACCATTCCGCCCTGGATCCGCAATATCAATAACATGAGCAAGATCGATCTGGAATACGAGACTCGAGACGCCATCCGCAACTGTCGCGACCTGCGCCGCAAGATAAACGACCTCGAATATGAGGGCGAGCGCCTCATTCCCGTCAAGAGCAAACGGGAGAAGCTCCTTCAGGATCTACAGCGGGAATGGACTTACATGAGTTATTACCTTTACACCCTGTTTCTGCATTCGGGGGTAGAGGTCAGCGAGGAGGAATTCGACGAGTTTCTGCGCGAGGAGACGGGAAGCAGGTCATTCATCACCAATCTCTCCACCCGCCATTGAGTACCTTCGTCCATCATTATACCCAGAAGGCAGGGCCGCGCTCATGTTCCTCCTCCCGGCTGGCAAACGCATATAGCCTCTTCGACGTGGGCTCGCGCATATGTACACGACGCTTCTCTACATCTCCACCGCGGCTCGTTTCACGGCGCTAAAACAAGCCCTTCTTTTGGCCGATATAGTCTACCGACGATATCCTTTAAAAAGGGGTGTTGAGGCTTGGACGTAAGCGAGCTCGCGGAAAAAATCGCCCTCCTGCTCCACGAGAGGGGATATTTATATGACGAAGACATCCTGGATGAGTTCGCAATCGACGATTTCGAGCTCATAAAGGCCAAGAACGTGCTCTGTCGTTATCATGGCATCGCCGTGGAGAAGTGGCATAAAGAGGGGGAGGAGAGCCGTCAGGCACTTTTCCTCACCGCCGAGTTCTCCGGAGACGATGCCCTCGATCTCATCCACCGCGTTTTCCATGACCCTGATTTCAAGACGCGGCGCCGCTTGAAAGAAGAGTATCGCAAATCGGAGTTGCGTGGCGAGGTGCGCGACCTCCTTTCCCGATTGCAGGAGGAATGGGGAGACCTCCTCAACCAGAGCTGACCGCCCTCTCCCACTTCTGGCGACATACACCTTTGGCTACAGGAAATGTAGGGCTACCTCCAGCCGTCCAGGCATGGATCTCTCCCATTCGAACGACACCGCTCTTCCGCGCGCGAGAAAAGAAGCGGTGATGCCGGCCACGATGGGATAATTGAAGGGGTTCTCCACCCGGGCGCGTATGCCATCGTCGGTGGGCTCGGTGAAGATGGGGTTCCCCATGCCGCGGTATGCGAGAAAGAAAAGGTCGCGTACCCTTTCCTCGGGGCGCCTTCTTTTCCACTGCAGGCCAGGAAGCAGCGTATCCACCATCTCTTTTACCTCCGCGGCCAGGAAGTCATCCACCCAGTTCCCGAATCTGGCCCGCGCCTCCATGTAAGAGGCGTTAATCCCCGCCACGTCTATGAGGGCCACCGGTTCGCCGTTGAAGGTGTCAACCATGAGCCCTGCCTGCACGTCCCAGGAGAAGAAACTGATCGGGAAGGGGATTCCGCAGCGCTTGCATCGTTTGTAGCTTATGTAACCGGGAAGGGGCACTTCCCAGGAAAAGGAATACCTCTCTAGCTCCTCGCAGCGGTCATTGCCCGTGATCCTTGCCGTGAACAGGATCTCCCCATCTTTCTCCTCGATTTCCACCGCAGCATCCCTTTCCTCCAGGGCGTAGAAGGCGCCCAGTATGTCCCCCGCGAAAAAAGCCTTATGGTAGCACTGGGTGCAGGAAACCACGACCTCTTTTCCCCTTGCGTAATCCCTAAGGGTGGCGTCGGCCATGCCCAGAATGCGTGCCTGGTCGCAGAGGAGTTCGTAAAAAGGCCTTTTGAGAAGAGGGAAACCGATGAGATATTTCTTACCTCCCATCATCAATGAACGCACATACTGGCAGGCGTCGAAGGCCTTGGCATAGGTGAAGCTGCGTTCCACCTCCCTGCCTACTTTCTCGCCCACTTTGGCGATTACGCCGTTTATGATCTTGCGTTCGACGATCACCAGTCTTTGGGCCCCGTCGCGGCTGAGGATACGCCCCTGCTCCTCCCAGTGGTGATTCGACGACACCGAGAGGGGGACACCGCATTCGCGGCACACGGAGAGCACGGGGC
>JACVJG010000397.1 GCA_015711875.1 Candidatus Solincola jinzensis
CCGCTCCCGGACGGCTTTATGTGTCTGGTCTCCCGAAAACAGCATGGCGGACCTCTCCCTGCTCTTTTGGCAACAACCCCCTGGTCTGAGCCAGGCCGCCCTCCTCAGGCCAGGGGCTCGTGCTCGGGCAAGATGAGACCTCGAGCTCCATGGCTGCACCGCCTATCCCGCCCTGCCGGAACGCCGTTATCGCGCCAGGCCCCTCAGGCCAGGGGATCGTGCTCGGGCAGGATGAAGTACTTGACCTCCTTGGCGTAGTTGCTGAGCTCGCGCCGGAAATCGGGGTGGGCGATGCTGATGAGCGCCTGCGCCCTCTGGCGGAGGCTCTTGCCGCGCAGGTTCACCACCCCGTACTCCGTTGCCACGTACATGACGTCTGTGCGGGTGAGGGTGACCACCGCGCCCGGTCTGAGCTGGGGGACGATCTTGGAGACCAGCTCGCCCGTCTCCTTGTCCTCCACCACGGAGTGGGTGACGATGAAGGCCTTCCCGCCCCTGGAGATCCAGGCTCCGCGGGTGAAGTCCACCTGTCCCCCGGTGGCGGTGTACTGGATGGGCCCGAAGGACTCCGAGGCGCACTGCCCGGTGATATCGATCTCCAGGGTGGTGTTGATGGTTACCATGTTGTCGTTTCTTCCCACTATCCACGGATCGTTGTTGTAGCTGATAGGCGAGAGATAGATCATGGGGTTGTCGTTGACCCAGTCATAGAGCTCCGGTGACCCCAGCACGAAGTGGCAGAGCATCTGGTGGGGGTGGAAGTTCTTGCGGGTGTTGTCCAGCACCCCCTCCTCGAAGAGCTTCATATAGGCGTCCCCGATCATCTCGGTATGGCACCCCAGGTGCTTTTTGCGCACCAGCAGCTCGCCGATGGCGTTGGTGGTGCCCCCGATGCCCAGCTGGATGGTGGAGCCGTCCTCGATGAGGTCGATGATGTTCTCGGCGATGGCCTGGTCCCTCTCGGTGGCGGGTTCGGGGGGGAGCGAGAAAAGAGGGTGGTGGTTCTCGGTGAGCTTGTCCACCTGGGATATGTGTATCCAGTTGGGGCCGTGCACGATGGGCTGCTGGTCGTTGACCTCAATGTACAGAGCATCCAGCTCGTCCACCACGTCGATATAGTTGGCAAAAAGGCCCAGGTTAAGGTAGCCCTGTTTGTCCATGGGCCCCGCCTGCACGATGAGCTTGCGATAGCCGGAGTCGTCCACCGCCTGGCGCGTGACGCGGTGGAAGTGATAGGGGGTATGGGTCATGAGCCCCTCCGCCAGGGCCTTGCGGTCCAGGGGGGAGGCGTAGTAGTTGTCGATGAGGAGGTTGCGCTGCAGCTCCGGCTTGAGCACCTTGAATACGTTGGCGAGCATGATGAAGCTTCCGAGCTGCACGTCCTCGAACTCCCCCGCGATGGCGCGGTCGAAAAGGGCGTCGAGGATGGCCACGGGGGTGGAGGAGGCACCGCTGGCGAAGACGTGGTCCCCGCTATTGATCTCCGCGGCGATTTCCTCGGGGGTGGTGAGTTTGGCCTTGTACATGTCCTCCCACTTGCTCATGGTCAACCTCCATCCTCAGGCGATCCGGGTCCATGCGGGTGCGCGACGCACGCATAAGTCTTTACATGCCTACTTGCACCATATCATTTTTTACCCTTGTTAGTCATATATTTGTGCGTTTACGCGACGCATTTCCGTCAGTGCAGCAGTATGATACGGACTGCGTCAGCGGCGATGGCGGGGGCCTCCCGCATCCATGCCGGAACGGGATCATCGTGCCTGCGGCGAGGACAGGCTCCACTATTGAGAGCGAAAGCTCTACCACCTGCTCTAGAAAAATCCGGTGTATGCTTGATGCCCACGTCGTTTCCCAGGCACTTATGCGCCGGCCTTTCGTAATGCCGGGAATCTCCGGCTCTGGCCCTGCTTGCGCAACCTTGCGGCAGGCGCTTTCAAGTTGAAATGGATGCGGAGGCCACATCGTCATCTTGGCAAAGCGGACAAGGCCTACAGAGAGGAGAGATGCTGTAACGTTTCGCTAGGCACTTTTTGGGTTGAAAAAGTTGAGAGACCAACCTATTGGCGTCTCGCCACCGCAGAGCGGGTTATGATATATTATGATTAAGGTCGTTTGAGGTTTGCTCGAAGAAAGCAGCGTGAGGCCCAAGCCTGAAAGGCCTGGGCCTTTTATTTCTGCTGGCTGAGAGAGGAAAGGAGCTATGCCATGCAGGTGGGTCTAGGGAAGACGGTGACTTTTCATTACCGGCTTTACGACGAGGCGGGGACGCTTATCGACGCCAGCGCGGAGAACGAGCCCATGAGCTTCGTCTTCGGAGAGGGGAGCATAATCCCGGGCCTGGAGCGGGAGATGGAGGGCATGGAGCCGGGACAAAGCAAGGAGGTCCTGGTCAGGCCCGAGGACGCCTACGGGCTGCGGGACCCGGGCCTGGTGCACAACGTCCCCCGCGAACGTTTCGAGGGATCCGCCGACCTCGAGGTGGGAATGACCTACATGGGGAGGACGGACTCCGGAGGCCTGATAAACTTCAAGATCCTCTCCATGGACGAGGACAACGTGGAGATCGACCTTAATCATCCCCTGGCGGGCGTCAATCTGCGCTTCGAGGTGACCATCCAGGACGTCACCTGAAGCTGTCCTCGCTCGGACGGTTACAGAATGAGCACCGTCACGCGCTCAGGGTAAAGGGCGCGTGACGGTGCTGTCACGCGTAGGGCGCGCCGGCAAGGGGCGGGGGTCCGGCGTCCATGGCAAGAGCCCATACGCAAGGAAGGCGCGTTGACGCTTTATTTTTCGCATGGGGCCAGCTGTGAACCGCCCAGGTAAAGGATGCCCACTATATTTGCCCTTCCTCCTCACTGTGGGGACCCCAAGATTCAACTGGCATTAAGTCGGCTTCCCATGTGAAAGTAGTCCTGCAGGGATTTACTCGTTCGTCGCAGCCAGGTCGCAGTCGCCGTCCGCACGGGAGGGGAAGGATGGAGAAGAACTTCAAACGCTGGCCGAAGGGCGTCGCTCGCAGCCTCGATTATCCCGAGGCGCCGGTTTTCCAGATCCTGCGCTCCGCGGCGATGCAGTGGCCTGAGCGCAACGCCATCATCTTCGCGGGTATGGAGACGACCTACCGCGAGCTTGATGCACTGTCCGACCGATTCGCCACCGCCCTCGCGGCTTTGGGGGTCGCGAAGGGGGACCGCGTGGCGTTGCACCTGGTCAATTCGCCCCAGTTCGCGGTGGCATATTACGGGTTGCTCAAGGCGGGAGCCGTTTTCGTCCCCGTGAGCCCGCTGCTCTCGGAGCGGGAGCTCGCATTCCAGCTCAACGACGCGGGGGTTGAGACCTTCATCGGCCTGGACCTTTTCTGGGCTGTCTCCAGCGGCGTGCTTTCGAGGACGGGCGTGAAAAGGGCCATAGAGGTGAGCCTCGCGGATTGTTACCCTCCCTTGAGCGCCCCGGTCAAGCAG
>JACVJG010000398.1 GCA_015711875.1 Candidatus Solincola jinzensis
AGCCCGGGTTCGACCGCAATCTCATCAGCAATAACAGTCCAGGCGTACTGGGTGATTGGCATCCCGTCTTGCATTACATGAGCAAGGAGGAGTTCGAGAGGCTGGGCACCGGCCTCGACCCCCGTAACATCCCCCACACGGACGACTGGTAGAGGACGGGCATATTCCGGGGCTTTGGGCCGGCCGCGGCGCGGACGCCGTGGCCGGTCCTTATCTCGCCATCACATGCACCCTGCCGTGAAGCCGAAAAGACCGGCATTCGCGGAACGGCCTGGAACCGCTTCGGCTTAAACTACCAAAATCCACTTTCCTCGCGCTTTACGGCACGACCGCTCCAGAGACACCTTGCAAGCAGGAGGTCGGCGGTTCGAATCCGCTCATCTCCACCATATAAAAGGCCTGGCCGGAGGGCACATCCGCCCCGGCCAGGCTTTTGCTTTGCGAATCCCTAAAGGGTGGTTTAAAATGGAATAAAAAGACATAAATTCTCATTGTACTCCCTTATCTCTATTTTCGAGTGAAGGCTGGCTTTGCCAAAGGGGTAGAAATGCGGGAGATACTTAGGGAGTTTCATCCTATGGCCCTGATCGGGGCGGCCGCAGGTCTTATCGCTGGCCTTGCAATCGTAGTGATGGGTTTTATCTACTCCCCTTTATGGGGGGGCATATTCTTGATCATCTTGTTCGCCATCGTCTTCCCCGTTTACAAGACAGCCATCTCGCCGACCATTAAGCGCGTCGCCTTGCAGAGAAGCGGCGTGCAGGCAGAGGCGACGATTCTCGAGGTCATCGACACGCACTGGACGGTAAACAGGATCTACCCGGTCATCAAGCTGCGCCTGGAAGTACACCCGCCCCAAGGAGAGCCTTTTCAGGCGGAGACCAAAGAGGTAATAGGACGAATGGAAATACCGCTTTTCCAGCCTGGTGCCGTGATCCCGGTCATCTACGACCCCAAGAACCAGAAAACCGTGTCCGTGGGAACGATGGAGTGACCGCTCAAAGCGGAGGCCGCCCAGAGGCCTTGATCCGGCAAACGGAGTGGCCCCACCGGGGAGGGCCTGAAAAGAAGGCGATCCCGGCTCCGGGAATGCCGATCATGACCATGGCGCTAAACGAGGTTCGTGCCCTTAGGATTCTATAGAAAGAACACGACGTTCGCTCTTTAACAAGAAAAGCCATCGCTCTCCAAGATAAGGAAAGCTGACCGGCCTCTTATCGAAAGGAGAGCTAGGGACACCATGGAGAAGGCGATTCAAGAGATACTGGCCTCCGAGAAAGACAACCCGCTGCGCATGACGCTCGAGTTCATGGCCGGTGCGCGCGCTCACGATAACTGAACACCCGTTCTCACGATAACTGAACGTCTACTATCATGATGGCTGAACGCCGTTATCACGACGACTGAACGGAATTCACCGGCTGATGATGGTGGTGTTCAGGCCAGACCCAAATGGACCGAGGAGAGGCGCTGGAAAAAGAATCACCACATGGACATCGACCTGCTGCTCGAGTATCTCATTCAGAAAGCGAAGGAGGTGAAGTCAACAACGTGAGGTTCTCCGGCATGAGGGAAACATGGCAGGAAATGGATCTACACGCTTTTCGTTGCACTAACAAACTGCAGGTATGCGATTGCCTTCAACTACCAGGGAGCAACCGGCTGACGGTTGTGGCTGGGTGCTTTCTCCTCCCTTCCGCTAACCCAAGCTTTGGTATGGAATCAGCTTTTCTCTCGTCTCTTGAAGCCTCTCAGCACTCTGTCCCCGTTGTTCACGATGATGTTGTTGTTCTTGCCGATTCCAGTTCCGCGCGGCCGCCCGAGATGTCCGCCTCATCCTGTTCCTTTCCGACCATAGGCGCCTGATTGGCGCCAGAGCTTCGGCAAGACCCTATTGATTGAATATAGGTATGTCTATCTGCAAACCGTACTCCTCGGCGAGGCGGCAGGCCTCCTGGTTGAAGTAATAAGGGTAGGTGTTGGTGAAGCGGTTGCTCATCTCGTAGGCGACATCCAGGGAATAGGTCCCCTGCTCGATGTCCTTCCTCACCAGCTCCAGGAGTTCCTTCATATCGCAGGCCGCCTGTCTGACTTGCTCCCTCAAGGCCTCGAGATCATCCGCGGTCGCCCGCTCCTCAGGTGTCTCCAGCTTCTTGTCGAGGTAGGCCAGAACCTCGTCGCAGGTAGCCAAACCCTCGTCCAACTCCGCCAGCAGCTCGGGGGCGTTTTCGGTGTTCTCGCTCAGGTAGGAATCGAATTCCATCCTATACATCGGATTCAATGCTCCCAAATCAAATTCCAGGAGCCTGTAGAGGGCCTCTACCTCTCTTTCCATGTATTCCTTCTCCTTCTGGCTGTACTTCCCGCCGCAGGATGAGAGGCATGCAGCGAGCGCCAGGGCAAGCAGGCAGGTGAACAGGACGAGGGGGAGTCTAGTTTTCATTTTGCCTGCCTTTCTCGTGGCTGTCTTCTTCATGTGCGCCTCCCTCAGTGTTCGGGCCTCTTGTTCACGGGCCCTTCCCGGTAATCGTAAGTCCTTCCCCATCCCCCGATGCTCAGCGGCGCCCTCTGGGTATGACCCAGCATCACGTCACCCGATAGGGTTATCCGGGGATGCCAGTACTTCGTGGAGGGGATATCCTTGCCCAGCTTGAACAGGCCATAGGTCACGGCAAAGGGCACGCCCGTGGGGGAGCTGCAATCCACCCCCACCCAGTAGGATTTGGCGGTCCTGTTCTGGAAGCCAAGCCCGCCCGGCGAGTCCTCGGTGATCATCCTCTCCTCGACCACGTAGCCCATGGACTCGATCTCCGCCAGGGCCTCCAGCCTTTTCTCGTGGGCGTAGCACCAGTTGTTCAATAGATTGACCGCTTCCTCGAAGTTGCCGAAGTCCCGATTGACAATCTCTTGCACCCGCTCAGAGGCTCCGGTCAAGTCCATGACATCGTTAAGCCCATCAAGGTTGCTCGGCCCGGCTTCCAGGATGATAAACGCCATCGCTCCCGCCAGCTCGTTCGTAAACTGCCTGTATGATGCATTATCCATATGCCTGCCGTATCTTAGCGCCCACTTCCGCGCTTTCTGATCCCAGTATATGTACCTGAGAAACGGATTGGCAGAATCCTTCCAGCTTTCCACAACTTCGATTATCTCATTCTCCCCCACAGTATCCCAGGAGGATATAAACCGCCATATCTCGCCGCCTTTCTCCGCCAGGCTTTCTCTTCCCTTGAGAATCTTCTCCAGGGTCTTCTGAACGAAATTCTTGCTGTTCTCCCTCTCCTCCGCGCGGTCCCTGGCGGCCGCCTGATCCTCCTTGATGGGGTCGGCCATGGAGTCCCAGTACCGGCCGGGGGAGAGTCCGCGCTTCCCGCTGGTGCCGAGGTCCCACTGCAGGGTGGGCTCTTCAGGGCTGTCGGGGTCGAAGTACTTCCCCGTGGGGTCGGCATGGTTCAGCGGGTCGTCC
>JACVJG010000399.1 GCA_015711875.1 Candidatus Solincola jinzensis
CTCCAGGGCCACGCCCACGATGATCATGATGGCGGCCCCGCCGAAGGGTATCTGTCTGGTGCCGAAGAAATAGAACATCACCGCCGGAAGCAGCGCTATACATGCCAGGGCAATGGAGCCCGGCAGTGTGATGCGGTTTATCACCTTGCCGAAATACACCGCCGTGGGGGTGCCCGGCCTGATGCCGGGCACGAAGGCCCCGTACTTCTTCAGGTGCTCCGCCTGGGTATAGGGATCGAAGACGATGTAGGTATAGAAATAAGCGAAGAATATTATCATGCCAGTGTAAAGCACGAAATAGAGCCATCCCTGCGAGAGCCTTTCCGCGAATCCCTTCAGGCCGGGGATGAACTGCGCCAGCATGGTGGGGAAGAAAATGACCGATGACGCGAAGATGATGGGGATGACCCCTGAGGTGTTGATCTTTAGCGGTATGTAGGTGGTCCCCCCCATGGTCATGCGCCGTCCCCGTATCTGTTTGGCGTACTGCACGGGGATGCGCCTCTCCCCCTGGTCGAGGTAGATCACGGCGATGATCACCCCCAGAGACATCACCACGCTGATGATGATGCCGTACACGATGCTCCCGTAACGCAGATCGGTCTGGGTTATGAGGGTTTTGAACTCCGCGGGGACGCGGGCGATGATGGAGGTGAAGATGAGGATAGACATGCCGTTTCCGATGCCGCGTTCCGTGATCAGCTCCCCGAACCACATCAACAAGGCCATCCCCGCCGTGAGGGTGACCACGATGACGATGCCCTTAAGCCAGGTGAACTGCACGATGGGCGTGCCGTCGACATCCTGCCGCGAGAAGGTATACACCAGCCCTATGGACTGCATAAGGGCCAGCGCCAAGGTGAGATAACGAGTGACCTGGGTTATCTTCCTGCGGCCTGACTCTCCCTCCTCCTGCCATTCCTTGAGCTTGGGGATCACCGCCACCAGCATCTCCATGATGATGGCGGAGGTGATATAGGGCATGATCCCCAACCCGAAGATGGCTAGTTGCGCCAGGGCGCCGCCGGAGAAGAAGTTCAAGAAGCCCAGCACGCCGCCTTCCTCCACCAGCTTTCCCAGGGCCTGGGTGTTGACGCCGGGCGAGGGGATGGCGCTCCCGAGGCGGTATAGGAGGATGATAAGAAGGGTGAACAGAATCTTGCGGCGCAGGTCCGCTACCTTGAAGATGTTGCGGAAGATACGCAGCAAACTATACCACCTCTGCGCTTCCTCCGGAGGCCTCGATCTTCGCCGCCGCTCCCCGGCTAAAGGCGTGCGCCCTCACCGTGAGCCTGCGCTCGAGCTCTCCCTTCCCTAGTATCTTGACGTCCTTTTCCAGCTTGCGGATCATGCCCTTCTCCACCAGGGCCTCCGGAGTGACCACATCCCCATCGGAGAAGACGTTGAGCGCCTCCACGTTCACGAGGTGGAATTCCTTCTTGGCCCGCGGCTTGAACCCTCGAAGCTTGGGCACCCGGCGCTGCAGCGGCATCTGGCCGCCCTCGAACCCGATGCGGGTCTTTCCCCGGGCCTTCTGCCCCTTCATGCCCCGGCCGCTGGTCTTACCGTGACCAGAGGATCTCCCCCTCCCCACGCGCTTGGGGGCATGCGTAGATCCCTCCGCCGGTCTGAGATCGTTTATCTTGAAGGTCATGGCGTTTCTCCCGTTCACGTCTCCGCCTGCACGCCCGGGCCGCTATGGCCGGGCTCCCTATTCCTCCAGTCGTTCCACCTTCACCAGGTGTCTCACCTTGTCGATCATCCCCATGATCTCGGGGGTCTCCCTCTGCTCCACCGAGTGATTGAGCCTCTTCAGCCCCAGGGCTCGCACGGTGCGCTTTTGCTTGTATTGCCTTCCGATGGGGCTGCGCACCAGGGTTATGCGCAACCTCCTTCCCTCCGCGTTCATTCCTCCACCGCCTTCTCGGCCTTGCGCGCCTGTGCCAATCTCAGCCTAGCCACGTCTCGCGTACGGCTGATGGTCTTGAGCCCCTGCACCGTCGCCTTTACCACGTTCACGGGGTTGCGTGAACCGTAGGCCTTGGTCAACACGTCCTGCACGCCGGATAGCTCCATCACCGCGCGCACCGGCCCGCCGGCGATAACCCCCGTGCCCTCGCTGGCCGGCTTGAGCAGCACGCGGGATGACTCGTACTTCCCCACCACCTGGTAGGGGATGGTGGTCCCCCGCGTGGGGACCTTGAAGAGGTTCCGCTTCGCCCTTTCCACTCCCTTCTGGATGGCCAGGGGCACCTCACGCGCCTTGCCATAGCCGTACCCCACCACGCCGGCCTTATCCCCGACCACCACCAGGGCGGTGAAGCTGAACCTGCGTCCTCCCTTGACCACCTTGGCCACGCGGTTTATATCTATGACTCTTTCCTCCAGCTCAAGGACGGTCGGGTCTATCTTGGGCATCTGCAACCTCCGCGCATCATCTCTCGCTCTCCATATCAGAACTCCAGGCCGCCTTCCCGCGCTCCCTCGGCCAGGGCTTTAACCCTTCCATGATAGAGATTGCCCCCGCGCTCGAAGACCACCTTTTGCACTCCCTTCTCGCGGGCGCGGGCCGCCACCAGCCGGCCTATCTCCCTCGCCACCTCCGTCTTGCTCTTGCCGTCCAGTTCCAGCCCCTTCTCCAGCGAGCAGGCGCTCGCCAGGGTATGGCCGGCGACGTCGTCGATCACCTGCGCGTAGATGTGGCGGTTGCTGCGGAAAACGGACAGCCTGGGGCGCTCCGGCACCCCGCTTATCTTCTTGCGCACCCGCCTGCGCCGGCGCGCCCTTCCTGCCTGTCGAGCATGCTCCTTTTTCATCTTGCCTTCACTCTCTCAGGTCCCCGTCAGTCACCCTATACGGAGGTCTTCCCGGCCTTGCGCCTGATCTGCTCTCCCGCGTAGCGCACTCCCTTGCCTTTGTAGGGATCGGGCTTGCGCAGCGCCCTGATCTTCGCCGCCATCTGCCCAACCTGCTGCTTGTCTATGCCCTTGATGCGCAACTTGGTAGGCGTTACCACCTCGAACTCCAACCCCTCCGGCGCCTTCACCAGCACCGGGTGAGAGAAGCCGAGGCTCAGCTCTATGTCGCGGTCCTTGGCCACGGCGCGGTAGCCGACGCCGTGGATCTCCAGGTTCTTCT
The DNA here is from genome assembly GCA_015711875.1 of Candidatus Solincola jinzensis. The sequence goes on from JACVJG010000399.1 coordinate 3,139, forward strand.
CGAAACCGTTGGTCACTCCCTCCACCATGTTGGCGAGAAGGGACCGCGTGAGGCCATGCAAGGAACGATGGAATCCCGAGTCCGAGGGACGTTTCACGAGAAGCCTGTCCTCCTCCATCTCTATGATCATGTCGGGGTGGAACTCGCGCGTGAGCTCGCCCTTCGGGCCTTTCACCGTTACCCTGCTGCCCTCTATCCTGACCTCCGTCCCCGGCGGGACGGCTATGGGCATTCTCCCGATCCTTGACAACTCCAACCTCCGCTTCTCTTCCTACCACACGTACGCTATGACCTCTCCCCCCACGTTCAGCTC
>JACVJG010000400.1 GCA_015711875.1 Candidatus Solincola jinzensis
TGGGTCCTCCTGGCCATGCAGGTGGTCATCTCCGCCGGCGCCTGCTGCTGCGTCGTCTGCATCTTCCAGATGCCGGCTAAGTGGTTCAGCGCGGAGCAGCGGGGAACCGCCGCCGGCCTGACCAGCATGAGCCTGCTGCTCGGGAACGCCGCCGTCTTCCCCCTGGTCAACCTCATCGCCGGGCTGCCGGCATCCCCGAGCCAGGCCGAGGCGCTAAAGGGACTGGGCAGGGCGCTGGACGTCCTCGCCGTACTTGCCGCCGCGGTGGCGGCCCTCTTCTTCGCCCTGGTGAAAAAGGAGCCGCAGGCCTCAGCAGAAGGGTTACTGCTGGTCCCCGGCACCGTCAGGCGCCTGCTGCGTCTCCCCGGCTTTCGCGCCTTGACCCTGCTCTTCTTCTTCGGGATGGGGTTCTACATCACCCTTATGGTGACCATGGAGAAGCTCATGGCTTACCACGGTCTCAGCGCCTCCTTCGCTGCCGCCGCCGCGGGCGCGATGACCGTGGGCGGCATCCTGGGCACCGCGACCGTTCCAGCGGTCTCCGAGCGCCTGGGCCGCAGGCGCCCCTTTATCATGCTGCCGGCGCTGGCCGCCATGCCCCTGGCTATGGTCATCGCTTTCATCCCTGTGGCCGCTACCGCCATGGTCGGGGCGATGCTTCTGGGCTTCATCCTGCTCTCGGCGCAACCCGTGATCTTCACCATGCTGGGGGAGATGGAGGAGGTGGGGCCGGGGCTCGCCGGAACCGCTGTCGGTATCCTCTTCGGCATCGGAAGCGTCGGCCAGATCGTGGTGCCCCTGCTCCTCGAGCTCTTCGGCCGGACCTCGCGGACCGGCCTCCTCGACTACCGCTGGTCCATGCTCGTGCTGGGCGCGGCCGGGCTGGCCGGCTTCCTCGCGGTGATGAGGGACATCCCGGAGACCGGGTGGGGAGCGCGTTAGGAGGGCGCGGTTGGTGCGAGTTCCGCGCTCTCGCATGTCGAGTAGGCAGCTGGCGGCGAAGACCTGATTTCTTCCCGCTGGACCCGGTCTTACAGTGCCGGTGACGGGATCTCGGTCTCGAGAAAGCACAACGCTCGTATGCAAACCCGGAGCGTTCTCGCCTCATTTTCCGGAGGGATTCTCTGCGAGTGGGACTGCGAAGCCCATATGGGTCTAAGGGATCAACACTGCCTAAGGGGCGGGGACTACGACAGGCGGGCAAGGAAGGTAAAAACGGGAAACCATGGTATTTTCCACAGCCGCTGGGGGTTTCCCTTAACGCCCTTAAGGACCGAGGAGTGGAGATCGGCGCCCTAATGGCCGCATGTTCAAGGGTGCAGCCTCGGTGGCGTCGAGAGAGAAGCGAAGGCGGATTTGCTCGGCAAACCGGCCTGCTCCATGTCCGCTCGCAGTGTCTTCGCCGGCTGTGAGCGGAGGCGCGGCGGGCCTATAATGATAGGTGCTGTTGCTTCTGTCTTAAGGGGAGGGGAGATGGTAAAAGAAAACACCAGAGACAAAGCCCAAGACAAGGGTGTTTTTCCGCCCGGCTTCCTCTTCGGGGTGAGCAACTCCGCCTACCAGGTGGAAGGTGGGTACAACCGTCCCGGTGGCCCGTACAACAACTGGGCGGAATGGGAACGCGAGGGCAAGGTCGAGGACCCCGGCGGAACCTGCCGTTTCTGGGAACGCTTCCGGGAGCATATAGAACTGGCGGCCCGATTGGGGCTCAACGCCTTCCGCATGAGCCTGGAGTGGGCGCGCCTGCAACCCTCCGCCTCCGCGGGCAAGGCGCCGCCTCCCCCCTGGGACGAAAGCGCCCTGGACCGCTACGCGGAGATCATCGGCTCGGTGATGGAGGCGGGTATGGAGCCGGTGGTCACCCTGCACCACTTCACCCACCCCGCCTGGTGCGGCGTGGACCTCTGGCTGGATGATTCTTCACCCGATCTTTTCGCTTCCTACTGCTCCCGCGCCGCCAATGGGGTAAACGAGCGCCTTATCGAAAAGGGAAAATATCCCATAAGATTCTGGGTGACCATCAATGAACCCAACCTCTTGGGGTTGCTTGCCTACATCACCGGCGAGCACCCGCATGGGAAGAAGGGGATAAACGCTGCCAGGCGCGCGGGCGAGAACCTCTCCATCGCCCACATCCGCGCCTACAACGCTCTGCACGACCTCTACGAGGAGAGGGGCTGGGAAGCGCCCAGGGTGGGCTTCAACAACTACTGCATGTGCTTCTACCCCCTGGACAAGGCGGGATTCGACCTCGTGCTGGCGCCTTCGCGTGGGATCTCCAGGGCGGAGCTGAGGGAGTACCTGCACGCGCGGAAAGAGGCTTGGGATCAGCGCTTCTCGCAATTGGCGGATACGAGGTGGGGACACGGGTCCTTTCAAGCGCGCTACTACCGCTTCATAAACCGCGTTTACGGCAGGCTGGCGGACCCCCTGGGATGGGAGCGCGCCATCGATGCCGCTTACGCCTCGCCGCGCGAGCGGCTGGTCGATTACCTGGGGTTGGACATCTACGATCCCTTCGCCGCCGCCAACGCGCCCAAGCTGCCTACCCCGAGGCGACTGCGAGAGAGGGAGCCCCTGCTGCACACCCCGCTGTGGGAGAACCGCTATGACCCGCGTGAGTTCGGCGAGGTGATACGGGGGTACGCGGAGGACGCGGGCGGGCTGCCTATCCTGGTGCTGGAGAACGGCATGTGCCACCGTCAGCCACTGGGCGCCGCCGCCGTGCCCAGGCGCGACGGCCTGACCCGCGACGTGTTCCTCAGGCGCATGCTCGGCGAGGTGGCGTCCTGCCTGAGGGAAGGCATAGACATTGGCGCGTATTCCTTCTGGTCCCTCACCGACAACTACGAGTGGGGCAGCTTCGAGCCCCGCTTCGGCCTCTACGAGTACGATTTCATACGCGGCGAGATAAAAGAAACGGATGGGCTTGGGGTACCCGCCGGAAAGGTCTTCGGCGAGATCGTCTCCGCCGCCAGAAGCGGTGACCCAGAGCGTTTGGAGCTGGCCTTGAAAGCCTGAAAAGTCGCCAAGAAGCGGCCGCGGAACGGCTTGAGGCGCATGAAGCCAGCTACTCTTGCCGCCTTTTCCTCAGGGAGAGAAGGAGAGAACCTCCCCGGCATATAGCTTTCCCGAGCACGGCCGCTTTTTCCGCGTTTCGCAGCCCAGCCGCAGTAGAACCATCAGGACAGCTCCCCGTGACTTTCCCGAGCACGGCCGCTTTTTTCCGCGTTCCACGGCCGAAAGACAGGGGGCTTGCTTCCTGTTTCTACCACGAGCCTTTTTCGGGGCCACATGAAGACCAAGCCATGATATGGATGTAAAAAAGAGACATGCATAAGAGTCCGCCCAAGCGACCGGGCGAGAAGCTCCATTCCCCGCCACCGCCGTCAGCAGCGAAAAGAAGGCTTTCCTTGCCGCT
>JACVJG010000401.1 GCA_015711875.1 Candidatus Solincola jinzensis
TCTACGCGGGAGGTGCACGTGGTGGGGATACGGCCAGGCCGGTCGCTCCCCGGAGATCCCGATGTCCTGGGGATCCTGGAGGGGGCCGACCTGCTGGTGGGGAGGGAGGAATTCCTGGCCCCGTGGAAGAATAAGACCACCCTGGTGCTGAAGGGTGGCATCGACAGGATCGTCAACCGCGTGCGGGAGGTGGCGGAGGGTGGTGGCAGCGTGGCCATCATGGCTAGCGGAGACCCCAATTTCTTCGGGATCGCTTCCGTTCTGCGCCGCAGCCTGGAGGGCGTAAGGGTAGTCGTCCATCCGGAGATAAGCTCCATGCAGGTCGCTTTCTCGCGTATCGGGGAGAGGTGGGATGACGCGCGATTCTTCAGCGCCCATGCCAGGCCCCTGGGCGAGATCGTGCAGGGACTTCGGTCGTGCGACAAGGCCTGCGTCCTGACCTCGGACGGCGGGCAGCCGGCCGCCCTGGCACGGGAGTTGATGCGCCAGGGGCAGGACGGGTTCCGCGTTTATCTCTGCGAGGAGCTGGGGGGGCTGCGCGAGAACGTGGAGGAGGTTTCCCTGGAGGAGCTTTCGGGCCGGGAATGCCTTCCCTTGAACCTGCTGGTGATGCTGAGGCGGGAACCAGGCCGTGGCGCGCCGGCGGGCGTGGACGCGTTGCTCGGCCTCCCGGACGCTCTTTTCGCCACCCCACCGGGCAGGAGCGGGAGGATGACCAAGCGTGAGTTGCGGGCGGTGGCCGTCTCCTTGCTCATGCTCGGGCCCTCAGACATACTGTGGGACATCGGCGCGGGCAGCGGCGCCCTGTCCGTAGAGGCGGCGAGGTTGCTGCGCGACGGTACGGTATACGCCGTCGAGGAGGACGGGGAGGACATAGAGGTCATCCGCGAGAACGCCAGGCGCTTCGGGGCTTCCAACCTCAGGGCAGTAAAGGGCTCGGCCCCCGAGGTCTTCGATGCCCTGCCCGATCCCGACGCCGTTTTCGTGGGCGGGAGCGGTGGAAAGCTGCAGGGGATATTGCGCGCCGCCGCCGCCAGACTGCGGGGAGGCGGCAGGCTGGTGTGCAACCTGGTGGGCCTGGAGAGGGTGCAGGCGGCCATGCGTTCCCTGGGCGAGGCGGGAATGGCATGCGAGGCCTCGCTTCTGCAGGTATCCAGGCTGAGGAGGCTGGGCGAGGCGCACATCCTCGACCCTCTCAACCCCGTGTTCGTGGTGTACGGAGAAAAAGGCGTGGAGCGGTGAGGAGGTGTCTGCGTTGAAGAAAGGGGATGGCGAGGCAGGGGAGGAGGGAGGCGTTCTCCACGCCATAGGGCTGGGACCTGGCGATCCCGAGCTCGTCACCATAAAGGCCAGGAAGCTTTTGATGCGGTCGTCGGTCATCTTCGTGCCCACCGCTCGCGGGGAGGAAGGGAGGGCGTTTTCCATCCTCTCCGCCCTGCTCCCGGAGATGCTGGAAAAGGCTGTCAAGCTGGAGATACCCATGGACGGCTCCACCGCGAAATGGGGAGAGGTGGCCTCAAGCATACTCTCGATCATGCCGGAGGGCGAGCCCTGTTCCTTGGTCAACGAGGGTGACCCCCTGCTTTACGGCAGCTTTATACACGTGCATGAGGCCCTGCGAAGGCTGAAGCCTGATCTAAGGGTAGAGGTGGTCAGCGGCATCCCCTCCTTCTGCGCCGCCGCGGCGGGTTGGGCGATGCCGCTGGCGTCGGGTAACGAAAAAGTGGTGATAGCGCCGGGGCCACTGACGGCTGAAGAGCTGGACGCTCTCCTCGACGGGCGCACGCTTCTCGTGCTCATGAAACTCAACACCTTCATGGGCGAGTTCCGGCGTTTCGTGTCCGCAAGGGAGGAGGAAGTCGAATGGTGGTGCGTGGAGAACTGCTCCCTGCCCGAAGAGAGGGCATGCCACGACCTCGAGAGCCTCTCCTGCGGCGAGTGGGATTATTTCACCCTGGCCATGGTGAGGAGGAGACGCGGGGCGTGAAGCGGTCATATCTTCGGGGGCGACGCCGTAGCGGCGAGACAGGCGCGGAGCTCGCGTACAGGTGTGATGATACCCCGCTCTGCCGCCGGAGCGGGCCGGTCGCGCGTGGCGCGAGACGCGGTGAGGCGCATGGGAATATCTGGAGGTGAACAAGGTGAAGGTGTGGTTCGTAGGGGCCGGCCCCGGCGATCCGGAGCTGATAACCGTAAAGGGTATGAAGGCGTTGCGGGAGGCGGATCTGGTGATATACGCCGATTCCCTGGTCAATCCCTCGCTGCTGGAATACGCAAGGGAAGGAGCGCGGCTGCTGGGAAGCTCTAAAATGAGGCTGGAGGAGCTCATCGAGGTTATGGCCGAGGCCTGCCGCTCCGGAAAAAGGGTCGTGCGCCTGGTCAGCGGAGACCCCTCCATCTACAGCGCGGTGAGCGAGCAGACTGCCCTGCTAGAGGAAAAGGGCATCCGCAGTGAGATAATCCCGGGGGTGAGCTCCTTCTCCGCGGCGGCGGCCTCCCTGGGGGTCGAGCTCACCTGCCCGGAGCTTTCCCAGGCGGTGGTGCTTGCCCGCGTAGAGGGCCGTACGCCTCTGCCGGAGGGATTCAGGCTCTCGGATATCCTGCACCCCTCGGCGACGGCTGCCGTTTTCCTCAGCGGGGGATGGGGCGACAGGGTGGCGCAAGAGTTCATGAACGCCGGGTTCGGCCCCGCGACGCCCGCGGCCGCGGTGATGAGGGCGAGCTGGGAGGACGAGCGGGTGGTGAGGACAAGCCTGGCGGAACTCCCGCGGCGGCTGGAGAGCGAGGGCATGATAAGGCAGACCATTATCCTGGTCGGCGAGGCCTTGAGCGTGCGGTCCCGCGAGGGAAAAAGGTCCAGGCTCTACGGGGGAGCGGAATGAGGGGCGGAAGCCGGGGTGCGGATGGGCTCGCGGGGGAGAGCGGAAAGCACTCCACTCGAGGGGAGGGGCAGGCCGAAGAGGCTGTCCGCGGAGGGCGCCGGGAGCGCGGAACCGCGATACTCGCTCTGACCGGCAGAGGGGTATCCCTCGCCCTGGCCGCTTGCAGGCTGATCGAGGGAAGCGAGCTCTTCATCCCCGGGCATCTTTCCTCCGGGGTGGATTTTCCCCATTCGAGGTTCGAATTCCCCCTTTCGGGAGTCATTGAGCGTGTTTTCTTGGGCCACGAAAGAGTGGTGCTGGTCATGGCGCTGGGCGCCGCCGTGCGCCTTATCGCCCCCATGGTGAGCCACAAGGCCAGCGACCCCGGGGTGGTGGTGATCGACGATGAGGGGGAGAACGTGATCTCCCTGCTCTCAGGGCACCATGGCGGGGCCAACGCCCTCGCCAGGGAACTCGCCGCCTATCTCGGGGCAAACGCGGTGATCACCACCGCGACCGACCTGCGCGGCATGCCGGCTCTCGACCTCATCATC
>JACVJG010000402.1 GCA_015711875.1 Candidatus Solincola jinzensis
GATGGTGCTGGAAGGTATCTCGCTTTTGCCCTCCGCGCGCAGCTCTGCCTCGATCTCCGATGCAATATCCTCTATCTGCTGGCTCGTGACCGGCCTTTTCTCAAAGGCCTTGCGCAACCCGATCAGTATCTTCTCTCTGCGGTATGGCTCTTTGTCACCGTTCCTCTTTATCACCGCCACCGGGAACTGCTCGAAACGCTCAAAGGTAGTGAACCTCTTGCCGCACTCCTTGCATGCCCTTCGACGCCTTATGACCTGCCCGCCATCAGCGCTTCGCGAGTCGATAACCTTGCTGTCCGGGTAACCGCAAAAGGGGCATTTCATCTCTTATCCCCTCCCCAAACAGTCAACACAACATATTGTGATTTTAACAAAAAATAAAACACAAGATATTGTTTTGTCAAGGGTTTTAAGGAAAATTCTTCCCTAATCACAATATCTCTTTACCTCAGGTTTAGAGTAAGAGGTTAAACCTCTTATGCAAGTCCATGTAAGAGGAGTTTTCTCAATGCCATATGGAGCGATCATAGAAAACCCTCCCACATGGGTATAGAGATCTCCAGGACAAGGCGGTCACCGCTTACGCTGGCCGTTCGTAAATCTCCCTCCATAGGTATCTGCGAGAGCTCAAAGGTATAAACAAAAGGTTGACCATGGCTATCTGAACCTGAACTTGCGCCACAGCCAACCACTTCCTCCACCGCAAGCGTCTTACCGTCCTTTACTTTAACCCGGAGTTTATGCTCCTGGCCCTCGCTGTAGAGGCATATCCTCCCGCTCTCGAGCGAAATAGCCTCCTCTTCCACCCCCAACATGGCGGCGATCGCGCCTTTATCCATAGCTACCGAGGCCTGCAGGCGAGATATGCCCCTAAGCACCAGTCCTCCTTTAAGAAGGGCTGGCATGTCAAGCTCCACGTCATAGAGTCTCGCGCTGCCCTCGCAGGGCAGCATCTCCTGGCTCCCCTCGAGGTCCAGTGCGAGTTCGCCCCTCCATCGCAGCTGCAATTCCGCGATGTGATTGCGCGCCAGGCTGACCAGAAGCGGGAAGGAGTTTATGCGCGCCTCCAGGTTATCGGGCAATCCGTAGCGCCCGCGCAGGGCCATGGCCAGCCCACGCTGGCTGAGCATGGTCATCCCCACCTCCAACGCCAGCAGCAGGGCGATGAGCGCCGCGATGATGAAAAGCAGCTTCCGCAATCCTACCTCCTCGCCAGGCATGGAAATCTTACACGCGGGCGATGACATTTCCTTCACGGCCTTGACTGAGGAATTGGAGCGTTACGGGAGCATGACCGGGTAAGGCCGGTTATCATGGGCCAAGGAGATCCGCTGGTTCCCTGTGGGGTCTCATCGTCCCTCTCCCCGTGACCCCCTTATGACCAGAGGAAAGAGCCATCGTGGCCCTCTTTGATAAGGGATATGGAAGATGCCCTGCTTTATCAGCGATTTTGCCAGAAAAGCGCGCCATGTCGTAGGCACCCTGGCGGAGGCAAGACATCAATCACTGCCATCCTGTCGGCGATGTCATGGGGATGGGTGTTCTTCGATAACACTCAGGCTGTTCGTTTGAAGCCAGTGGTGCATTCCGAAGGGTTGCGAGAAACGCTGGAGCCGGGTCGCGGCGCTCTCTCAATATTCTCTTTCCGAAAGGGGTCGTCTGGATGCGCACGCAGCCAGGCGAGGTAAAGTCAGGTCTTGATAGCGCGGGTTGGAACCGGCTTCCAGCGGGTGCGGGAAGCGTACTCGGCAAAGAAGGCGAGGTAAAGTCAGGTCTTGAGAGCTCGGATTGGAACCCCTCCCTCCAAGCGGTATCGATAAGAGTTCCCCGTACGAAAAAGGAGTACGGGCATTCGCGGTCTTGCACGCATGACTGTCGGCAGACGAAGAGATTTGGGCCACCAGACTGAAGAGGGGTTTCGAAAGACACGCTTCATAGCATTTTACTCCGCCGTCAGGAAGTGTTCGGGAAAAAACCTCGGTAGAGCGGCTCCTCGCCCTCGTCCTTGAGCGCCCTCGTCATCAACCCCTCCAGCATCTCCCGACAACCTATCCGGCCCTTAAGCACCTCGTGCAGCCCCTCGGCGATAGGGATCTCCACTCCCGTGCGCCGGGCCAGCCTCATGACCGATTCCACCGCGAATACCCCCTCCACCACCATCCTGCTTTCCCCGGCGGCCTCCACCGGCGTCAACCCCCGCCCCAGCTTCTCGCCGAAACCGCGGTTGCGCGAATGCCTGCTTATGCAGGTCACTATGAGGTCGCCCACTCCCGAGAGGCCGGAGAAGGTCATGGGTCTCGCCCCCAGGGCGGCTCCGAATCTAGCCATCTCCGCCAGGCCGCGCGTGATGAGGCTGGCCTTGGTGTTGTCTCCCAGCCCCAAGCCATCCAGCATGCCCGCGGCGATGGCGATTATGTTCTTGTACGCCCCTCCCACCTCGACCCCGATGATGTCGGAGTTGGTGTAGACGCGGAAATACGGTGAGCTGAAAACCCCTTGTAGGCGCCGCGCCAGGGAGGAGTCCACGCTGGAGATCACCGTGGCGCTGGGCACCTGCCTGGCCACCTCCTCGGCATGATTGGGTCCGGAGAGGGCCGCCACCCCGACCTTTTCGCCCAGCTCCTCCGAGATGGCCACCGATAGGCGCTTGTCGCTGCGGTAGTCGAACCCCTTCGCCAGGTTAAGCGCCGCCGCGTCCCTTGGGAAATGCTCCGCTACCTGTCCAGCCACCTCCCTGGTCCAGCGCGAGGGCACGGCCATCACCACCACCTCGGCGCCTCGCAGCGCCTCTTCCATATCCTCGCTGGCCTCGATGCCCTGGGGCAGCCCTACATCGCTGAGGAAAAGGGGGTTCCTGCGCTCCTCGTTCACCCCCCGTACCACCTCCGGCTCCCGCGCCCACACCCTGACCTGGTGGCCGAGCAGCGCAAGATGCGAGCAAATGGCCGTTCCCCAGCTCCCCGCGCCGACCACCGCGATCCTCATGCTCCGGCCTCTCCTTCCCGCGTCCGCCTCAACCTGATCCTTGGCTCCTCGCCCCGCGCCAGGCGGGCCATGTTCTCGCGGTGTTTATAGAGGGCGAAGGCCGCCGCCAGGCAGGATACCGCCAGATGGGGCCAGAAGGTGCCGATATCCGCGTGTAGGACGAGGAAAGCCGAAAGCGGGAACGCCAGCGCGGCGGAAATGGACCCCACGGACATGATGCGGGTGAGCAACACCATGACCAGGAACACTCCCACCACCGCCACGGACACCTGCCAGGGATAGGCGGCGATTATCACCCCGCCGCTGGTGGCGATGCCCTTGCCGCCCTTCAGGCGCAGATAAGCGCTCCAGTTATGGCCCATGATGGAGGCCAGGCCCGCCAGCAGCGAGAGGCTGGGGCCCAGGCCTAG
>JACVJG010000403.1 GCA_015711875.1 Candidatus Solincola jinzensis
GGGCCCTCTACCCCATCTTCGCCATCGTCAAGGAGCTCACCGGCGAAAAGATTTGGGCCTCCCTCCTCCTCTCCACCGTCTGCGGGGCCCTGGTCCTCTCCGGCTGGGCCCTTCTGGGGATATAGAGGAAAAGGATGGATAACTCCAGGGTCGAGAGGATAGCGAGCGGCGGGGTCGTCCTGGCCTGCTTTTCTTTGCTCTCCTGGCTCAACGGCAGATACGTGGGGCACGGGGCGGGGCAGGTAGCCGCCTTCACCGTGATCGGCCTCCTCCTCGCCTGCGCCTGCCTGGCCGGCATGGCCGCCCTGGCCATGGCCCTCGACCCCGCCCTGCGCCAGGGCCCGGGATACGCCGGGGCCCTGGACGTGGTGTCCAGGGGATACCTCCTGGCCCTCCCCTTCGCCCTCCTGGCCCTCCTGGCCGACCTCGCCTTTGGCTGGAACGCCGCCACCGCCTTCATGCAGGCGGCCATCATGACCTCGGGGGCGGCGGTGGGGGTGGAGCTCTCCCGCTCGGCCGGGCCCAAGCTCCGCCACATGGTCCTCTGCATGGGCGGGGCCTTCCTCTTCTCCATCCTCTGGATCGCGTATTCGGCCGTCTTCTCCAAGGCGGTGGGGTGAGATGAAGACGAGAACGCGGCGGCGACCCAGGCTTTTCCTCCTTCTCCTCCCGATCTCCGTCGCCATGGCTATCCTTCTTCTCAGCTCGAGACCCTGTTTCGCAGCCGACATCCAGCCTCCGACTGATGAGGAGGTCGATGAATTCGCCAGGGGAAGCATTTTGTACGAGGAAGGTTGGAGTATTCATGAGATCATCAAGATGCATAAGATAACCAAGCAGGGTGGCGAACTCGAAGTATATTACTATCTTTACGTTGTGTACACCGCCACGCTGCCCGCTAAAGACGATCCGGAAACCTTTTACGCCCACGCTGCCTATGAGACAGGGGTTTGGAAAAGCAGTGCGGGTGGACCGACAGTGTACCAGAGTGGATACTACGGAGCTCCCTACAGGGCTGCCGAATCGATGGGAGACGCGCTTTCGGCCCTCGACGGCGCGATGCAGGAGTTGTTCGACATAATCGGTGTCGAGCCGGGGTGGCCGGTGGTGAGTCCAGATGGGAAGATCGTCTCGCCGGGGAGTGCAGGGACCACCAGAACCGGTGGGGGAAAGAAGATCCCGGGGCCCGGGAGCTGGTGGAAATGGCTTACCGGCGCGGTGATACCGGCCGCCATCGCCGCCGGCGCGAGCCTCGTCACCTCGGTCATGGGCGGAGCGGCTCCCCCGGCCGGGCCACCCGCTCCCTCCACTGCAGGAGGGCCCAAGGTGCCGCAACCGCCGCCGAAGGCCGGCGGGGAGCCTCGCGGCAAGCCTCCCGCGGGCAAGAAGCCGAGGCGGCCCGGGCAGAGGACGCCGGGAGGCCTCCTCGACTTCCCCGGCGAGGCGCAGCCTTTCCCGGCCGATATCGCCGCCGGCACCGCGGGTATCGTCGAACCGGAGTCCGCGGTCAAAGTCACGCTCGAGAGCAGTGCCGCCGTCAAGGACGGGATGGGGCCGGCGCAAGACGTGGCCGCGGGCACCGCCGATCCCTTCGACCTCCAGAAATATCCGAATCAACCCGGGTACATCGGCGACGTCGTGAACGAGAACCTCACCGCGGCCCAGGACGCGGTCAGCCCCACGGTGGCGGATGCCAGCGTGGCTTTAAAGGACGGGGTCATCGGGTTCGTCAAGGGGGTGGCCTCCATCCCTATAACGGCGCTGGAGGGCTTCGTGCAGATCGGGCGGCTGCTGGCCGAGACTCATACCGAGCTGACGCAGGGCGGCACGGGTCTTTTCAAGGACATGACCTCCCCGTCCGTGTTATGGGACACGCTCAAGAACATCTCCATCCCGCTGGGCAAGGCGCTGCCGGAGTTGCTGCCCATAGAGGAGTTCAAGTCGTTCTTCGACAGCAACGCCTCCCTGGAGGAGAAGCTGTGGGCCATACCCTCGGCGGTCGTCAAGATCGCCAACCTCATCATGATGTCCGAGAAGCTCGCCACCAAGCCGGTGCCCGGCCTGCCGCCGATGTCGACCTTCATCAAGTCCGCGAAGCCGGGGCTTGCCGCCGAGGCGGCACTCAATAGCACGGATCCCGCGGTGCAGAAAGCCTACGACAGTTACCGCAAAGCCGGCGAGGCGAAGGCGGCGGGGATAAGGGACACGGTGACGAAGGGCGGCAAGGTCAGCCAGGAGCAGGTGCTTGATGCCATGAGCGACCCCGCCACCATGCGCAACATCAAGAAAGCCCCGGAGGCTGTGCAGAAGGAATTCAACCTCACCCAGACCAGGGAGGTCTACCAGCCAGTGTACAAGGACGTCACCAGCTACATGGAGGGCAAGTATCCCGGCGAGAAGTTCAGGGTCGGCTCAGTGCGCACGCCCGGACAGAAGAGCCTCATCAACACCGACAACGACGCGGTGGTGGAGAGGTTGACGTACACGCGGGACGGCATGCCCTACTGGAAAGAGGTCCCGGCGAAGGAGTGGGAACACGCCTACTACGAGTCTTTCTCGAAGCGCACGGGCTTCACCCCCGAGAAGGCCAAGGCGCGCTTCCCGGAGAAGGACTGGGACAGCATGACCCCGCAGCAGCAGCACAAGGCGTGGACGGAGGGGCACGGGCAGGAGTGCATGGACGTCAAGAACCCCGAGGCGGCCCATGCCTTCAGCGACCAGCCTACGGCCATGGACCCGAAGTGGCGACCCGGCAGGGGCTCCCCGGTGTCGCAGGAGAGGATTGTGGACGGGGAGGGTCTCGGCCACATGGAGAGGTTCAAGACCGGCCGCGGATGGAAGGGTCCCGAGGCGACCCTGCGGACCCAGACCGAGGCTATGGAACAGGGGTGCAAGCTTTGCGGGCTCTCCAAGAAACTCGCGCAGCAGTCCATGAAACGCACCGGCAAGGTGATCGAATACCCCGAGGTCTTTAAGCAGGGCGAGGAGATACTGAACATGCGCAACTTAAGCCCCCAGGTGCGCGACCAGGCCCTCAAGAACATAGGCTTCGAGGGCGGGTACGAGGAGTTCATGGACAAGCTTTCGAGCTGGACGGGCGCGCTACCCTGAGCGGGGCGCAAGGAGGAAGAAGCAGATGACTGCGGATATCACACCTACCAGGGACTCGGCGGGGTACGAGACGCTCGCCCTGCCGCGCAGGGCCCTGAAGGCGCTGGGGGCAGTAGACGGCCTTATCGCGGGGCCCCTGTCGCCCCTGGGGCGCATGGAGGCGCCGGCGGGAGCGGCGGATGCCGGGGCGCTCATCACGGCCTGGGAGAAACTGGAGGGGGCCTGGGCATGGGCCGTCCCCGCCCTCCTCGATCCCCGCCGCACCATCGCCCTGGTGA
>JACVJG010000404.1 GCA_015711875.1 Candidatus Solincola jinzensis
AGAAACGACAAAGCGTTACCGCATGCTGATGGATTCCGGCATCGTGGTGCCCGGGCCGGGAGGAAGGATGACGCGCGTGGATACCTTTGAGGAGGCGGCCGAGCTGCGCCGCCGCTATCCCCTGCGGTTGAGCGCCAGGCGTAAGTTGAGGGATGCGGCCCAGTCAATATATTACTGGCACCGTTACTATTTCGGCTTCGAGCCGCGCACTTTTCTCCAGTCCAGGCTTTACAGGCGCAGGCTCAAGAAGGTGACCCGGCATCTTGCTCAAGGTCGTCCATGACGATGATGGGGGAGCCGGGACATGGGAACAAGCTCGAGAAGGCGACCCGGCCTCTTGTTTGAATCCTTAAGGTTCCCGGGCGGGAGTCGCGCGCGGAAGCTTGCCGTGGTCGGCATCGATCCGGCATGATCGGCGGCAGGCCGGGGATGGGCCGCCCTCACGTCCATGGCCGATTGGAAGGCAGATCTTTTTGCCATGGCAAGACGAGCGCTTGCGGGTATCGGGTCGCTTTTGCGCCAGAAGGGCGAACTCTCCGTGATTGTTTTGAGGCTGTCCGGCAAGATGAGCGCCTGCGTGGCCGGTTCTTTTGTATCCACTGCTGGTCGGAACGGCCGCGGGACGCTTGCAGACACGTGTTGCGCCCCCCTCGGGCCGTGTCGGTAACCACGCCAGGGATCAGGGCATCGATTCAAGGAATAGGCGGTTGTCCGAGATATGCGAGAAGCATGTTCACGTGCTTACGGGCTATTTTACGAGGCAGGGCGCCTACGAAGCCGCCTGATTCGATGCCCATCTCCTCCGGCATGAGCATGAAAGTGAAGACACGGGTGAAAAGCGGGACCCACATATAGGCCTCCAGCCGGTATCCGTTTCCCGTAAAGGTCGCCTGCAGCCTCTGGGGTGCGGTGAGGATGCCGTATCCCCGCTGGTATAGCCTGGAGTACTGGTCCTGAGCGATCAGCCGGTAACCGGTCTGCTGCGCCCAGCCGTCCAGTATCTGCCAGAAATCCCCTGCGGTCTGGATATCCCTGACCGTTCTGCCCTTTATGGAGTGATTCACGGGTCCTCCCGTCTTTTCTCTTTTCCGGTCGCAACTCTTTGCCGCGCTCGGAATGCGCGCCTCAGCGCGAGAACAGGCCCCTGGAGGCCTTGGGCTCGAAGGCGCCCGCTATCACCTCGGGGCTGAAAGGCGCCGGCACCGTACCCGTGGTGGCGTAGTTGTAGAGGGCGGTGGAGAAGATGCCGTTCAGGGCGGAGCCTATGATGCCCAGGGCGAACCAGTAGAGGAGCACCACCGCGCCCACCACCGCGATGACCACGGCGGATTTGGTCACCGCCGCCAGGATGATGGGGACCACGCCCACCAGGCCGAAGAGGAACATCACCAGCCCCAGCGAGAACCTCAGCACCACGTTCTCGCCCCAGGTGCGCTTGAAGAGCTCGGCGGACTTCTTAATGGACTGGATCACCCCGAGCTGCTCGAAGATCATCACCGGTATCACGAAGAAGGTGAGGAGGTTCCATGCCAGGCCGAATATCCCTGCGGCTATCTTGCCGATGATGCCGCCGCGCTCGCGGATGGCTTGCAGGATCATGCCCACGGTGGCTGAGATGAGCGCCCAACCGGCGATCTTGCCCAGGTTGACAGCGGCGTAACGCATGCCGTCGCTGAAGGTGGGGTCGCCTCCGCTGAGGCGTATCTGCGCGCAGGCGATGAGCCCGGTGTTGAAGAACACCACCACGAAGTAGCCCACGAGATAGAAGATGAAGAGCAGCACATAATAGAGGGGGTTTGCGCTGTCGAACTCACCGCTACGGATCCCCGAGATAAAGAACACGGGGATAAAGAACGTCGCGGTGAGCAGCAGCATGACCAGGGAGGAGATAATGGGGAACAGCACCAGTTCCTTGTCCTTTTTCAGCACCCCCAGGCTCTCCCGGAAGATCTCCATGCTGCGCGAAAAGGTGCCCGCCATATGCCTCGACCTCCTTCATGCGATGTTCTAGGCCTGCCGGCCTCGCCTTCCTGTGTAATTATCGCCCCCAGGCCACTTCGGCTTGACTGCGAACAGGCAGCCGCTTTTTTTGTGAGGAAAAAAGCCACCGGAACGGCGGAGGCCTATCCCTTTCCGCGAGCTCGCACGTGATATCGCCGCGGTTGTCCCGCTCCACCGGAAATGCCCTCCATCACCGGGCACCTTAACGGCCGTATTGGAGAGCCGCCCCCGTTCTCGCCGTGATCTCGCGGGACCGTCGGCGCGCCCCGGCAAGGAAAGAGGGGAAAAAGGTCGATCCTCCCCGGCTCTCCGCATCTTCATGGAAGGAAGTAGAACCACCACTTTTTGATAAGAGGTGAGGATGGGTCAATCCTCCTCGGCCTTTCGCATCCCAAATCGATATCTCCGCCAGGTGGGCCTCCCCATTCATGGGGTGAGGATGGGTCAATCCTCCTCGGCCCTTCGCATCAGCTCCAGCGCCTCCTCGAAGCTGCCGCCGCAGAATAGTGGGTCCGGGCGGTACGCCGAGCACACCCTCGGCCGCTCGGGTTTACCCCATAAAGCGCAGAGGTTATCGGGGGTCAGGTGCTCACACCTTACCCCTGCGGGCTTGTTCAAGGAAGATATGGAGAGGGCGATGCAACACGCCCCGCATTTGCGGCATTCCAACTCCTCGCCTCCCCGCCTCGCTGACCTGGATGCTGTCACCCTAACCCGGTAGAAAGGGAAGTACCGCGCGCTTCGCTCGCGGGGTTCCCGCCAGACTCGAAAAGTCCTCACATAGAAGTGTATACGGCACGCCTTTCCGGCATGGCAACCTCTTTCCCGGTCCGCGGCCTTCGGTTGGCGAGGGACATCGGAGCTACACCGTCGCAGGAAAAATAAAACCAGGTCGTCGGGTCACCCTCAGACCTGGCCTCTTGCTGGTGAGCCGTCTGGGAATCGAACCCAGGACACCCGGATTAAAAGTCCGGTGCTCTACCGACTGAGCTAACGGCCCAAAGACATTATATAGCTGGGAAGGGCGGCGAAAAAGCCGGGAATCGGAGGCGGCGATTTCGTGCCCCCCATCGAAAGAGGGGCGACTTAAAAGCAGCGCGAAAAGCTGTAGACCAGGAAGCGATGCTTTCCCCGGTGCTATAATTGACCCGCCATGGAGAGGATTTTCGAAGCAGAGAGCGTCGCCGTCGTGGGGGTCTCAGAGCGCCCCGGCAACCTCGGCGGGTACATCCTCCAGAACCTCATCGCCTGGGAGTACGGGGGCCGCGTATACTGCGTGAACCCCAAGGGAGGGGAGGCCTTCGGCCACCGCCTCTACCCCTCCGTTTCAGATCTGCCGGAACCCGTGGACCTGGGGGTGATCATCGTTCCCGCTCCCGCGG
>JACVJG010000405.1 GCA_015711875.1 Candidatus Solincola jinzensis
GATGACGCGCGAGTCGGCCTGGCTGGCTACGGTGAAGGCGATGCGCGATGGCATATTGGCCTTGATGAGGCCGGTGACCACATCAACGGAGGGTCTCTGCGTCGCCACCACCAGGTGTATGCCCACCGCGCGCGCCATCTGGGCTATCCTCGCTATGGAGTCCTCGACCTCTGAGGGGGCCACCATCATCAGGTCGGCCAGCTCATCGATGACCACCAGGATATAATGCATATCGGGGAAGGCTCTCTCGCCACGCTCGTCCTTTTCCTTCTCCAGCCCTTCTTTAAGGGCGGAGCGATAAGCCAGGATATTCTTGACCCCCGCGCGTGAGAGCACCTGGTAGCGCATCTCCATCTCGCGCACCACCCAGGACAAGGCCGCCGAGGCTTTCTTGGGATCGGTGATGACCGGAGTAAGGAGGTGGGGAATGCCGTTGAAATGCGAGAGCTCCACGTATTTGGGGTCGATCATCATCATGCGGACTTCACTGGGAGGAGAGGACATGAGCACCGATGCGATCATGGCGTTTATGCAGCAACTTTTCCCCGTTCCAGTGGCGCCGGCGAGAAGGAGATGCGGCATATCGCGTAGATCTATGACCACGGGGTGGCCGGATACATCCATGCCCAAGCCGACCTTCAGGGGAGACCTTGACCGGCGCGCCTGCTGCGTGGCCAGGATATCCCCCAAGGTCACCAGGTCTCTCTCGCGGTTGGGTATCTCGATCCCGATGGCAGATTTTCCTGGAATGGGGGTTATGATCCTTATATCCGGCGATGCAAGCGCGTAGGCGATATCGTCGCTCAAACCGAGCACGCGGTTGACCTTGACCCCTGACCCCAATTCCACCTCGAAGCGGGAAACGGTGGGGCCACGCGTCACGGTGGTGACCGCGGCGTCCACCCCGAAATCCTGCAGTGTCTTTTCGAGCACGGCGATGCTCTCGTTCACGCTGCGATGCGACATGGAGTTACGTTCTCCCGACCTCGCGAGCAGCTCCAGGGGTGGTAATCGGTAGGCTTTAGCGGACTCCGATGGGATCTCGATGGCAAGCTGCCCCCCCTCTTCCTCGTGAACGGGAACCGGCTCCATCTCGCGAGGAAGGTCTGGTGGGCGAGGCGGCAGAGGAGATACCGGCTCCATTTCAGGCTTTCTGGTAACGGTGGCCGCGGCGAGAGGGCTCTTACCCGCAGTTTTTTTTCTCTCCTCGCGCTCTGTAGCAACCGGGGGTCTGGAGACCACGGTGCGCTCAGCCCTTCTCCGCATACGCTCAAGCCGTCTTTTTTCCACCCTCTCTTGAAAGTACTTTGAGATGGTAAGCCCCGTCAGCAACAGAAAGCCCACCAGGAGCATGGCCACCAGCAACACGTATGCGCCGGCTCTGCTGAAAAGCTTGACCAGTGGCCACGCCACCACCGCTCCCATGAGGCCTCCGCCCCCCTCGAGGCTCATGCGCGTGAACATGGTCTCCGGGGCGCCAGTGCGCAGGTGCAGCAGGGAGCATGTCGCCAGGGCCATGATGGCCAGTCCCGATAGCTCGACCCAGGTAATGCGCCAGCGCTCGTTTCCTTCCATTTCCCCCAGGCGCCCCAGCAACAAGGCCAGGCCGAGGAGAAAAGAGACTACCGGCAACGCGAATCGCACCCCTCCAAGAAGATAGGAGAAGAAGAGGTCCATGCCGTGCCCCACCGGCCCTAGTGCCTGGAAGTAAAAGGCGAGCAGCAGAAGTACCCCGATGGTCATGGCGGCAACGCCGTATATCTCCCTCAGGTTGCGGGGCAGTCCACCGCTCCCGGGGCGGGTACGTTTTGCGCCCGTCCTGCCTTTAGCCTTTGATGCCTTGCCGGCAGCTTCAGACCGTCCCTTTCCCTTGCCGCCGCTCTTTCTCCTGCCTGAAACGGACATCGCTTATACCTCGATCATCTAATGCCTCATGAGCTGTCATCCCCTTCGGCACTTCCTCTTGTGGTGAAAAACCCTCTTCGCCGGACGCCCGCCGCACAGGCCACCCTAGCCTTCTTTTTGTTTTCAGCCCACATCGCGCCGTCCTTCCTCCGCATGCTCATAAAGCATTTCAACGCCTTGGCTTCCTTCACCTTTGAACTTTGGCGACGCCCCTTCAGATATTGCCGTGGCGATCGCTCGCAGGCCGGTTCCGACCATCTCCGCCAAGCGCGTATGCCATCCTCCAACCCATCCATAGTCCTGTCCATAATAGCGCGCCGTTTTTCGCTCAAGACACCGCTTTTCTCTGTCGACACCTTGAAGCCGGAGAGGGCCGATGAGACTATTCTGAACCCGTGCAATGACCGCGTACCCGCACCGACGACCAAACTGAACGGACCACGCAGACAGGAGCCTAAAACAAATGGGGTTTCGACATGAGCCCTGACGTTGTTGTATTACCCTGCCCCGCTCTGCTATCCCTAAAGGCCCATCACCTCATCCAGGCCCATCACCAGGCCGTGATATCCCCTTATCCTGCGCACGGCCAAGATCACTCCCGGCATAAAGGAGGTGCGGTCATAAGAATCATGGCGGATGGTGAGGGTCTGCCCCTGGCCTCCGAAGATCACCTCCTGGTGAGCCACAAGCCCCGGCAGGCGCACGGAATGTACACGGACTCCGTTTACCCTTATGCCGCGTGGCCCATTGCCTTCGAGGCCCTTTCTTTCGCTTTGTTCTCCCGCTACCAGGCGCGCGGTCATCAGAGCGGTGCCCGATGGTGAGTCGAGCTTTGCCGCATGGTGTAACTCAATGATCTCGCAAGCTTCCATGAACCGGGCCGCTCTGCGGGCGAAGTCCATCATCAACACCGCTCCCAGCGCGAAATTAGGGGCCACCAGACATGCCACCCCGCTCTCTTCCGCAGCAGAAGCGAACGTATCCAGATCCTCTGGCGATAGTCCGGTCGTGCCCACCACACAATATATGCCCTGTGAGAGGGCGAAAACGACGTTCTCCCTCGCCGCGGCTGCGAGGGAGAAGTCCACCATCACCTCCGCTCCGCTTTCCACCAGACCAGCCGCATCCGCTGTTACCACGAGTCCGAGCGCGAGGCCGGGGACTATTTCCCCAAGCTCTATTCCCTCCCATGCCGGATCAACGGCGCATACCAGTTCTAGGTCGGGCTCCGCCGCCACCGCTTTGCAGACCTCCCGCCCCATGCGGCCTCCGGCTCCGCAAACCCCTACCCTCATGACCGATCACCTTTCTCGCAGTAAGCCTAAACCGTAAAACAGCTCTGGCACGTGCGTATATCGCCTCTTTAATAACATGGTCTTGCGTTTTATTCTAATACTTGATATTAATGCATGATCGATGAGGCCATTGCCATGCACAATGGCCATAGGCTACAACCCGCTTTATCCTGGGAATTG
>MU158563.1:0-1702 GCA_015711875.1 Candidatus Solincola jinzensis
TTGACGTATCCCCTGCCGTACTGAGCGGTCCTGATGAGGACGCCAAGCTCCAGGGCCGGCTCGCCGAAGAATCTGTCCACTCCCTGCTGCTCGAGGGATATGATCTTGCGCGAGATGGTCCCCACCGTCTGCTTGGCGATGTTGCCGTACTCCGCTTTGTACTCGGCGGCGTGCTCCTCAACGTAGCCCAGGATCGCTTTCAGGTCCTGCAGGTTGTCGATGAGCAGGCCCTCGTCGTCCGCCAGCTTGAAGATCACCGCCAGCACCGACTCCTGAGTCTGGTTGAGTTCCAGGACGCGGGCCAGCAGCAGGGGACCCATCTCCGATACGGTGGTACGGACGGGGTGGCCTTTCTCGCCGTAGAGGTCCCAGAAGATGGTGGGCAGGCCGGAGAACTGCGGCGGCTCGATCTTTAGGCTCTCGACCTTCTTCTGGATGATGTCGTTCATGGCCCCCGGCTGCGAGATGCCGGTGACGTCCCCCTTGACGTCGGCGAGGAACACCGGCACGCCAATGCTGCTGAAGCGCTCCGCCAGGAGCTTGAGGGTGGTCGTCTTTCCCGTGCCGGTAGCGCCCGCGATGAGGCCGTGGCGGTTGGCGAGTCTCGGCAGCAGGTAGGCCTCGCTCCCCGCCGCGTTCTTCCCGATCAGCAGCCCGTCAGACATGGAGCCTCCTTTTCCCGTGCTTCAGGCAGGAATTAACCGCCCGCATCCCCCGACGCCCCAATTCTACCATCACGCGCATTGTGCGACACGCCGCTGGCCTGCCGCCCTCACCCTTTTCCCGCACATGGCGTTCGCTGCAGGACAATCCAGCCCTGGCCGGAGCGAGCAGGCATGGGTTGCATGTAGCCGCCGCTCCGGCGGCGCGATAGAGTCCGTCTTTCCTTTCAATGCCTGCCCTCACGCCGCTTCGCATGTAAAGGCAACCATAAAGAAAGCCCCGTGATGAGCGAGAACCGGTAACGTTCGGGATCAGTTTTTCATGTCAAGTGGACGTGACGCCATCCGATGACATTTCCATATCCGCCCAATGCCGCTTCGCATTTAGGGGCGACCATGAAGACATCCATGTGATGAGCGAGAGCCGGGATCGCTCGGGATCGGTCATCCATGTCACGCGGACGTGACGCCATCCGAGGACAAAAACAGCCGCGAGGCGCCGGATACGGACACCTAATATCGTGCGCAAGGCACGCCGTTTTCAGAGCAGCGCATACGCGATATCCGTATGAACCGACCCTATTTGCCCATTGCTAGTTATTATTACCAATCCTGGGCCGTCTTGTCAGTTGCGTGCCCGCTGTATATCCCCCCCCGGAATGGCAGCTTCTTCCGGACGCCGCCACCTCAGGAAGCCCGGGATGACAGGATGCTCAATATGCGCGGGATGGAGAGTTCGAGCTGCAGCTTGCGTCCCGCCGCTATCTCCGGGGCGAACTCCCTGATCAGCTCGACCTCCTCGCGCGTGGGCGGGGGCAGCTCCTCCAGCTCCTCCGCCACCATGAGGTCCCAGGGCACCTCCGCCTTGATCTCCTCTACGCTGTGCCCCGGGAAGACGCCCGCGAGATATATCTCCCTGCTCTCCTCGTGGAAGCGGAACACGCCCTTGGTGCCGTAAACCACCTTGGGACCGCTGCCCGGCGGGAAGCCTGCCTTCTCCCTGGCGTCATAGCCGTCGAGATATCCCGGCGAGGAGACAT
>MU158563.1:1712-3379 GCA_015711875.1 Candidatus Solincola jinzensis
CGTCCCCCCGCGCATGGTGAGCACCGCCTTGCGCGCGTACCCGAAGAACTCCGGAGCCCCGCCCGCCCCCATCATGCGCATGCGGAAGTCGCGGTAGTCGCCGAAGACGGTAGAGTTCATGTTTCCGTAGCGGTCGATCTGCCCCACCCCCAGGAAGGTGACGTCCACCAGCCCGCGGTTGACGATAGTGGAGAAGACGTCGATCATGTCGCAGGAGTAGGTGTACCCCCTGGTGCAGGTGGGATCGGCGATGTGCAGGGGGTTGCGGAAGGGCTCGATGCCCACCAACCCCGCCTCGGTGAGGATAACGCAGTTGGGGGCGTGGGTGGCCTTGGCCAGCACCCCCGCCGCCATGGGGATGCCCTGTCCTATGACCACGATGTCGCCGTCCTCTATCTCCCTGGCGGCGTTGGCCACGATGATCTCCGCCTCGGTATATCTCACCTCAGCCATTGACGAACCCCCCTTTCTCCTCCAGGGCGCGCAAGAATTCGTCCCGGGTGAGCCGGAAGTTGAAGCTCACATCGTTCTCGTCCCAGGCGCGCCGACCCGAGGCCCCGTAGTCGGCGGGGATGCTCGGATAGGGCTTCGCCCGCAGCTCCTGGAGGTACTTGAGCCCGAAGCGGTCGGCGTAATGCTGCAGGTACTCCTGCCGGTCCGCCACCCCGTAAACCCACTCGTCCATCCACGCCTTTCCGCCCTCCTCGCTCATGGTCTGCATGAAGAGGAGGCTGCGGAAGATCATGTCGTAATCGTAGAATCCGAGCAGCTCCGAGGGGTGAGCTCCCCACGGCTCCTCCACCACCGCGCACACGCGGAAAGAGGGCACGATGGTGAGATGGGGGGTGCGCATGATGGTATCCCGGTCCACGACCTGCTCGCAGGAGACGATGACGCGGTCGGACGCCAGGCATGCCCACTTGGAGTTGATCAGCGCCCCCCAGAGCTGGGCGTTGCCGGATCTGTCGGCGCGCTGGACGTGCAGGATGGCGACGTCGGGGTTGCGACCCTTGACCACCACCACCTTCTCGCCCGTGAAGGGGCATTCCACCTCCCCGAACTTCTCGCCCGCGCAGAAGGTCTCCACCCTGTAGACGTCGCTCTCCCTGATGCCCGGCATCACGGGCAGGAAGGGGTATCCCATGGCTCCCGCCTGCAGCATGGCCAGAAGGGTATAGTTGGAATAATCCTCCACCTCCACCTCTCCCCGCCGCAGAGCCCTCTCGAGCACCGTCTCGATGCGCTCTCCGGCGACGCGGAAATTATAGGCCATCAGCAGCCTGCTCACGCACTTCCCCAGCAGGAGCTGGTCTATCTCGTCTATCCCGCCCTGCTGGAAGACGGTGAGGTCCTTTTTGCCCTGGCGGATGATCTCGTGGATGAGGGCGTAGGGGGTGCCGTAAAGGCAGTTGGCGATGACCACGGAATCCCCGTCGGAGACGAAGCGCTCCACCGCCTCCTTCGCCGACATGCGCTTGTCCTCCTCCATGTACTTCCTGAGCATGCGTACCTCCCTCCCTGTTCCACAGCGGTATTCACCCGTCGTGCCTTCTCGCTCGCGCTCGCTCCGTCTCCTTCCAGGCGCTGGGCACCGCTGTGCCTCCCTGCGGTCGGCCCAGTCGCTTCCGCGATGCGGCTCTTTCCCCGCCTTTTCCCTCGCGCCATCG
>JACVJG010000408.1 GCA_015711875.1 Candidatus Solincola jinzensis
CCGCCTCGCTCGGGCAACCCTCTTCCTTCACGGGATGCGATTCCGGAACACGGGACGGCAAAGCGTCATCGCCTGTTCCCGCCTGCCCTCTATGGAGCGCATCGTCCTGCATGTCGAACGTCCCCGGTGGCTCCATGCCACCCGCCTCGCTCGGGCAACCCTCTTCCTTCACGGGATGCGATTCCGGAACACGGGACGGCAAAGCGTCATCGCCTGTTCCCGCCTGCCCTCTATGGAGCGCATCGTCCTGCATGTCGAACGTCCCCGGTGGCTCCATGCCATCCCTCACTCATACCAGCCGCGCACCGTCACCTTGAGGCGCAGCTCCCCGCCGAACCACCCTTTCCCTTCCGCATACAGCCCGACTCGCAGCACGTACTCACCCGGCGCCGCCGGGGGCCGCGCCAACAGGGGCACCTCCACCTCCTGGCCCGGCGCCACGTCGCAGGGGAGAGAGCAGGCCTGGTCCTCCCACGGTGTTCCGTCCGGCTCCGCCCAGCTCAGGGCGACGTGCACCTCTCCAGGGGGCAGGCTGTAGTCCTCGAGCTGTGGTAACGCCTTCCACGTCGCCTCCCCCTCGTTCCTCACCCGCACCACCGCCAGGGTGTGGAGGCCGTTCGGGGAGGGAAGCTCCAATCCCGCCGGCCCGCTAGGTATCTCCACCGTTCCCGCCAGGGAATCCGACGAGGTGGAGTCGGGCAGGCCATCCCTGAACTCCAGGGTGAAACCGAGGCGCCTGTCGCCCAACGCGCCGCCCTCGAGCAGCAGCTCCGCGTCCCGACGGCCGCTCAACAAGCCAACGGCCTCCGCGGTAGCCACCACGCCGCTACCCTCCACCGGCCTCACCTCCGACACCCGCAGGGGGACGGATATGGTCTCTCCCGCGTCCACGAAGAAGGGTGCGCGGTACCTTCCCTCCGCCTCCGCCCATACATCGCCCTGGCCGTCCCGAAAAACGAGTTTGAAGGGCTGCCATTCCTCCTCCACGCATACCATGGGGGCCTGGGTAGGGTTTCTCACCAGCAGGCCCATCTCGAATCCCGCCCCCGGGGCGACGGCGGAGGGGGCCGCGGCGGAAAGCTCCAGGTCTCCCGGCGAAGCCGTATCGCCCGGCTCCACGCGGAACACCGATTTACTCTCGAAATCATCCACCAGGCTCAGCCCGGGGGTGGAGAAAAGCCTGAGGTTGAACTCCTCCATGCGCTCCGAGGGCACCCAGCTCCAGTCCCAGAGCACGTGCGTGACCCCCAGGCCGCGCAGCAGGTTCACGCTGCGCGCGGAGGGAAATCCCTGCATCTCAGCGATGATGCGGCGATAGAAGAAGGGGGAGTAGCCGCTGTAGCCGTTTACCACCTGCTTCCAGTGATAGGCGCTGAAGTACATGACGTCGCCCTCGCGGTAGAGGTACTCGAAGATATCGAAGGGCGCCAGCTTGAGGTCGCGGTCGTACATCACCGCCGGGCCCAGGGCGTGGGTGGGCAGCTCGATGACCCGCGCTCCCTCTTGTTCCCTCAGCCATTCATATACCTCCGGGACCTCCCCCCATACCGGAATGGGATACACGTAGAGGTTCCAGGTGAGCAGCTCCAGGAGCAGCAGCGCCGCCAGTCCGAATCCCAGCAGCCTTCCCGCTTTGAGGCCTCCCCGGCTCGCCGCCACCGACCGCATGGATAGCTTGGCGGCGCCGTAACCAGCGAGCACCGCCAGTGAAAGGGCGATGAGCAGGTAGAAACGCGTGGGCACGCGCGTGAACTTGAGCAGACCCAGGCGGTAGGGGATCATGTAGAAAGGGTTCTCCCATCCCCCCATCTTCGGGCCGAAGGCCAGCAGCACGCTCAGCACGCCCAGGAAGAGGAAGAACAAGGCGTCGCGGCGGAACGAGACGGGGTCGAAGGCGAGCTGGTCCTCGCCATCCCGGCGCCTCAGGGCCAGGCCCGCGGCCGCGAGCACGATAACCATCATCCCGGGATAGAGCACGTTCTCGTAGCCTATGCCACCCTCCTTGAAGGGAGCGGGAGCCTCGCCGTAGACCACGCTGTCGTCGAGCACCCGCAGGTAGTCCTCGCCCCTGGCGCCGTATAGCTCCACCTCCTTGAGCGAGCGCTCGAACCCCGGCAGGCGGTCATGGGCGCGCATGTAGGGGAGCATGAAGGGCACCACCAGGAGCGCCGCCACCCCGGCGGCCGCGGCGGCGCCCAGCAGCCTGAGCCACTGCTCCCGGCCGCGGGAGAAGGCTGACCGCCACGCCCACATCAGCCCCGCCGCGATGGCGCAGTACAAGAGGTGGTGCCAGCTCGAGAGGCTCTGGGCCAATAGGAAGAAGGAGAAGAGGGCGGCGTTGCGCCACCCACCCCGCTCCAGATAACGGTGCAGATACAGGAGCATGAGGGGCAGGAAGGGGATGAAGAATATCTGGATATGGCTCAGCTGGCTCAGCTTGTAAGGGCAGAGGGCGTAGAAAAGGCCGCCCGCCAGCCCTCCCCACCGGCTGCCGGTAAGCTCCTTTATCAGCAGGTAGCAACCTAGCCCCGAGACCACGAAGCAGAAAAAGACCAGGAAGTTGTAGGCGAGGATGGGGTTGCGGGAGATGAAATAGACCGGCGCCGCGATGACCCCCAGGGTGAACTGGTGCTCGGAGTACGCCAGCACGTCCCTGGAGGGATAGATGATGTTGCCCTGGAAGAGGCGGGTGGGATGGCTGAAGATGGTGCGCGCGTCCCAGGAGATGATCCAGGTGTTGAGCAGGGGGTCTCCGTGGCCTCCCACGATGCCGTTATGCACGTGCAATACCAGAGGCCAGGTGAAGAGCACGGCGGCCAGGAGGAAAAAGGCCGCCACCAGGGCGTGCTCCTTCCACCTGGAAAGATGAAACCCCGCTGGTCTATCCATGCATACCTTCTCCGATCGCGTCGTGGCCTCTGATGGTATGGCAGGGAGGAAAGCTGCCTCCCGAATCCCCATAAATATATTCCATGCCCATCCCCGTTTCCATCTCGGCTCGCACAGGAAGCCGCATGACAGCTCCTTCATCAACGACGGGGGGTCGTGGCCTTGCCCCATCCCAGCCCTCCGGAAAGGTCGCCACCGGGCATGGGTCGATGCCCGGCTCTTCAGCTCTCAATCTCATCCTTCTCTCTATTCATGACCTTTCCTACTCGGTCATGCCCTGAGGGCACGCGAAGACCTGTCCGAGAATCGATCACGACCGGATGAAACAGGTTGTTTCCCCTGCTTATCACGAGTATCCAATGTGATCTCCCGGTTTTTCGGCGTTTTCTCCGCCAGACCGGCGAAGTCCGGCCGCCATGCCCGAGGCATCCCAATCCTTTGCTCGGGCTTAACGGGGTCAGGACAAACCCTCGAGGTAGGAGCGCAGAGC
>JACVJG010000409.1 GCA_015711875.1 Candidatus Solincola jinzensis
TGCCGTTGGCCTCCTCCAGTTCCTGCAGGAAATACGATGCTTTCAACCATTCCCTGGACATGCGCATCCTCCTTGTGCGACAGGCGCCGGGGCCCTGGCGGGCCCCGGCTTGTTCCGTTGAACTCGGGCGTGACCGTTGCCCGGGGAAGTGGGGTCCCAGATCACTTGCTCTTGGAGGCCGACTCTCCCGCCTCCTCCCCCTTGCCCTTCGGCGCGGCGGGGGCGGGCGGGAAACCCCATATGCCCATCCAGTTGCGCATCATCTCGCCCTGCGCCTCCATCCACGGCCTGAAAGCCTCGGCGCCCAGTGCCCAAAGGCCGCCGTTGGCGCGCGCGGCGCCTTCCTCCAGCATCCCGAGGCTTTTCTCCATATCCCTCTGCAGATCCTCACGGCTCCGCTTCAGGTTCGTGGCCCAGGTGTTGAAAAGGGACTCCATCTCGTTTCGCACCTTGCCGTTCTGCTCCAGGAGCATGGTCCAGAATTTTTTCATCTGTTCCTGGATAATGTCCGCGGACCAGAAAGCCGCCTTGTAGTAAACCCTGATGCCGTCGATCATCGCTTTCTGCAGCGTGTCCATTTCCGCCTCCTTTCCCCTGTCAAATACTGGCTGTCTTGGTGGTTGGTAAACCCTCAAAGCTTATCGCTCCGCGGCCGTCGCGGCTCGCACGACGGCGTTTCCGGATGGCCTCAAGATCTTGGCTCCGGACTCCGGATGCTCAGTCCTCGCCCATGTAGTCGTAATCTTCGTCGGAATAGACCAGATCATCGATATCGGTGGCACAGGTCTCTTCCGCTTCCGGGA
Source organism: Candidatus Solincola jinzensis (assembly GCA_015711875.1). Next base: position 804 of record JACVJG010000409.1, read on the forward strand.
AATCGGTGTCGTGGTAGGCGGGATGGCTAGTGAAGAGATAGCGACGTCTCAAGCGCTCCTCGCCCTCAAGGCCCTCGCAGGCCATCTTGTGCTCGTCCAGGGGCATCTCCTGCCCAACTGGCCACTCCTCATGGAATCCCTTCATCTTCACCTCCCTTCAGGATGCCACGCAAAGCGCTCACGGACTCCATGCAAAGGCGCGAGGATTAAATATGGGTTTAGGGGAGGTAACCATCCATTAAAGCTTTGTTGAATATTCGCGATGACCGCGTAGCCTCATGCCCGTTCAACCACAGGTTACATGCTCTTAAGGCAAGCGTAACTTTCAAGATACCCGGTTTTAAGCTGCGCCTCCTAAGCTCCGTGCCGTCGGTAAACGGCGGACATTCCCGTGGGGGAGGTGATGCGCGAGAAGGCCGGAGTATGTCGTCACGAGGACCGGGCGCCTTCGCAAAAGGCGCCGACCGAGACACACGGGACCGGCTCGCAAAAGAGAGGCCGCAAGTCGAGGCGCGAGATGATGCGTTAAAGCCACGGCGTGATGGAGTTGCTGAAAAGAAGGAGTAAGCATCATGAGAACAGGTCATACCGTAAAGAGAGGGGTCAAAGCGGCGGCAGCCCTGCTACTCTGCGCGGCCTTGTGCCTGGGCTTGGTCGCTGCGGCGCTGCCGTGGGGGCAGGCGCAGGCCGCGGGCTCCTGCGGCCGCAGGATCAAGAACATCATCGTCATGGTCAGTGACGGCTGCGGGTACAACCATATCGAGGCCACGGACTATTACGCGGCGGGGCGGAGAAAGGCCCAGACCTACGAGCATTTTCCTGTCCGGCTGGGCATGAGCACTTACGAATACGAGCTCGTCGACGGCGTCTACAAGCTCCTGGGTTACGACCCGCGGCGCGCGTGGAGCGAGTTCTGGTACGTGAAGGAGAACGCCACCGACTCCGCTTCCGCCGCCACCGCCATGTCCACACGCCACAAGACCAGGAACGGCGCCATCGGCGTGGACACGGCGGATAACCCCCTCTATCACGTGACGCAGCGCGCCGAGGAGCTGGGGATGGCCACCGGTGTGATAACCAGCGTGCAGTGGAGCCATGCCACGCCCGCCGGCTTCGTGGCCCATAACCCCTCGCGCGACAACTACGAGCAGATCGCCAGGGAGATGATCAACAACAGCGCCACCGACGTGATCATGGGCTGCGGGCATCCCTGGTATGACAACAACGGTCAGCAGAAGGCTAACCCAAACTTCAAATACGTGGGGGGTCAGACGACCTGGGACGCGTTGGTCGCCGGGACGGCCGGCCTGGGAGTCGACGCGGACCACAACGGCGTCTTCGATGACGCCTGGAAGCTCATCCAGTCCCGGGCCGAGTTCCAGGCCCTGGCAAGCGGCCCCACCCCCAAGCGCGTTGTGGGCACCGCCCAGGCTTACACCACTTTGCAGCAGGGCCGCTCGGGTGACGCTAACGCCGCCCCCTACGCCGTGCCTTTGAACCAGAGCGTTCCCACCCTGGAGGAGATGACCAGGGGAGCCCTGAACGTGCTGGATAACGACGGCGACGGTTTCTTCCTCATGATTGAGGGAGGAGCTGTGGACTGGGCCAGCCACGCCAACCAGAGCGGCCGCATGATCGAGGAGGAGATGGACTTCAACAAGGCGGTGGAAGCGGTCACGGAGTGGGTGCGCCGCAACAGCAACTGGGCCGAGACCCTGCTCGTGGTCACCGGCGACCACGAGTGCGGCTACCTCTGCGGGCCAGGTTCGGCCGCCGCGGGTAAGATGCAGCCCGTGGTTAACAACGGCAAGGGAAACCTCCCGGGGATGGAGTGGAACAGCAATGACCATACCAATGCCCTCATACCGCTCTTCGCCAAGGGCTGGGCTTCCATCAATTTCATGCGCTACGCGGATGAGTTCGACCGGGTACGCGGCCTCTACATCGACAATACCGAGCTCGCGAAGGTGTTGTTCGACCTGTTGCGTTGACCCCGGCTTCCTCCCACCCGGAGAAGGGGCCCCCGCGGCCCCTTCTCGCGTTTTTCGCTCCGGGGTTCAGTGAGGCCGGCTGGCAAACGGACCTGAAGGGAATCGGGTTCAATCCCTCCTGGCATCGCGATCCGCGGCTTCGATAAGGGAGGCAGAACAGGAAAGGGGTATTTGCGGGAGTTCATGGCTTTGTGCCGCGAAACGCGGACGATATGGGCCCACATATCCTGGCGAGCCGGGACCATGCTTTATTAAGAGCATTTGGTTGCATCGAGTTGTGCGGTTATATTAAAGGAGGCGTAATGACCAAGTCTTTCGCGCTGGAAAAAGGACAGGCTTTGAAAAGGATCCTGATCATCGAGGATGAGAGGCCCCTGGCGGAGGCGGTACAGTTCAGCCTGGAAAAAGAAGGATACGAGGTCGACATAGCCCTTGACGGCGAGAGGGGCTGGGAGATGATCTCCGGGGGAGGCTATGACCTCATCCTCCTTGACCTCATGCTTCCTGGCGTCGAGGGCATGGAGATATGCCGACGCGTCAGGAGTTCCGGCTCCACCCCCGTGATCATGCTCACG
>JACVJG010000410.1 GCA_015711875.1 Candidatus Solincola jinzensis
TGGGTGATGGTCACCACCACCTCCTCCTCAGCTATTAGATCCTCCACCTCGAGGTCCTCGTAGTCGGGGATGATATCCGTCCTGCGGGGATCGGCGAACCGCTTTTTTATGGCCTCGAGCTCCTCCACGATGATGGCTCTCAGCTTTTTCTCGTCCGCGAGGATCTCCTTCAGCCGCGCTATCTCCTTCTTTAATTCTCGGTGCTCTTCCTTGACCTTCTCCCTTTCCAGGCCGGTGAGACGCTGCAGCCTCATGTCCAGGATGGCCTGCGCCTGCTCCTCGCTGAGCTTGAATTTTCTCATCAGGCCGCCCTTCGCGTCCTGGACGGTGCGGGAGGCGCGTATAAGCGCTATCACTTCGTCTAGGTGGGACAGCGCCACGAGCAATCCCTCCAGGATGTGCGCTCTCTTCTCCGCCTTGTCCAGGTCGAAGCGCGTACGCCTGGTGACCACCTCGATCTGGTGGTCCACGTAGCGCGTGAGCATCTCCCGCAGCCCCATGAGCCTGGGAACGCCGTCCACCAGAGCGATCATGATGATGCCGAAGGACTCCTGGAGCTGCGTGTGCTTGTAAAGGTGATTGAGCACCACCTGCGGGACGCCTTCCTTGCGCAACTCCACCACCAGCCGCATCCCGGTCCGGTCGCTCTCGTCGCGCAGGTCCGAGACCCCGGCGATTTTCTTCTCCCGCACCAGCTCGGCGATGCGCTCCGTAAGCCTCGCCTTGTTCACCTGGTAGGGAATCTCGGTGATGACTATGCTCGACTTGCCCGACTTCCCTTGCTCTATGTGTGCCTTGCCCCTGACCTTTATAACCCCGCGGCCTGTCTCGTAGGCGCTCCTCAGGCCCTCCAGGCCCATCACCATCCCCCCGGTGGGGAAGTCCGGGCCCTTCACCATCTTCATGAGCTCGGCCGTTTCCACCTCCGGGTTATTTATGACCGCGATGGTGGCGTCTATTATCTCGCCCAGGTTATGAGGTGGGATGTTGGTGGACATGCCCACGGCGATGCCGGAGGACCCGTTTGCCAGGAGGTTGGGAAAGCGCGCCGGCAGCACCGATGGCTCCTGCAGGGACTCGTCGTAGTTGGGAACGAAGTCCACCGTCTCCTTCTCGATGTCCCTCAGCATCTCCAGGCTGATGGCGGATAGCCTGGCCTCGGTGTAGCGCATGGCCGCGGGGCTGTCGCCGTCCACTGAGCCGAAGTTCCCATGGCCGTCAACCAGCTCGTAACGGGAGGAGAAGTCCTGCGCCATCCTCACCAGGGTCTCGTAGATGGCGGCGTCTCCGTGGGGGTGATACTTCCCCATCACGTCCCCTACCACCCTTGCTGATTTTCGATGTGGGCGGTTGGGCAACAGCCCTTGCTCATACATGCCGTAGAGTATCCTGCGATGCACCGGCTTCAACCCGTCCCTGACGTCGGGCAGCGCCCTGCCGACTATCACGCTCATGGCGTAATCGATGTAGGAACGGCGCATCTCCTCGTCTATCTCTACCGGCTTCACCTTCCCGGCAAGGGCTTGAACCATGTTCTCCTCCTGTGACGCTGCCGCCGCGACGGCGGGGTTGTTATCAGATATCCAGGAATCGCACGTTCGTGGCGTGCTTCTGGATAAACTGGCGCCTGGCTTCGACGTCGTCTCCCATAAGGGTGTTGAATATCTCGTCGGCCACCAGGGCATCTTCGAGGGTGACCTGCAGCAATATGCGCTTCTCGGGGTTCATGGTCGTCTCCCATAGCTGCTCGGCGTTCATCTCGCCCAGTCCCTTGTATCGCTGTATCTCATATTTTTTGCCCGCGAATCTCTTGGTGAGCTCATCCAACTCGGCGTCGTTGTAAGCATAGTAGTCCTTTTTGTCCACGCTCAAGCGGTATAAGGGGGGCTGCGCTATGTACACGTAACCCGCCTCGATCATCTCCTGCATGTATCGGAAGAAAAAGGTGAGGATGAGGGTTCTTATGTGAGCTCCGTCAACGTCGGCGTCGGTCATGATGATGGCCTTATGGTAGCGGGCCTTGGAGATGTCGAACTCCTCCCCTATACCCGTTCCCGCCGCGGATATGATGGCCTGGATCTCGCTGTTGTTGAGGATTTTGTGCAACCTCGCCTTCTCGACGTTGAGGATCTTTCCTTTCAGGGGCAGGATGGCCTGAAAGCGCCGGTCCCTGGCCTGCTTGGCCGATCCACCCGCGGAGTCCCCCTCAACCAGGTAGATCTCACAGAGGGAGGGGTCCTTCATGGTGCAGTCCGCCAGCTTTCCCGGCAGGGAGGTGCTTTCCAGGAGGCTTTTTCTGCGCGTCAACTCTCGCGCATGCCTGGCGGCCATCCTCGCCTTGGAGGCCCCAAGGATCTTGTTCACGATCGCTCTGGCGTCGCTCGGGTTTTCCTCCAGCCACTCCGCCAGCTTGGCGTTCACGGTGCTTTCCACAAAGCCTTTTATTTCCGTGTTGCCTAGCTTGGTCTTTGTCTGGCCCTCGAACTGTGGTTCTCTCAACCTCACGTTGATGATCGCCGCCAACCCCTCTCGCACATCCTCCCCTATGGGGTTTTCGTCCTTTTCCTTGAGCATTCCCTTGCGCCGCGCGTAGTCGTTCACCACGCGCGTGAGCGCCGCCTTGAACCCCGCGAGATGGGTGCCGCCCTCATGGGTGTTTATGTTGTTTGCGAAGGTGTAGATGTTCTCGGTGTAACCCTTGTTGTATTGCATGCATATCTCTACCTGGGCGTTCTCCTGCTCCGCGCTCATATAGATCGGCTTTGCGTGCAGGGGGTCCTTGTTGGAGTTGACGTGCTTTATAAAATCCACTATGCCGCCCTCGTATTTGAAGACAGCTTCCTCGGGCGGCTCTTTTCTCTCGTCCCTTATCTCTATTCTCAACCCGCGGTTGAGAAACGCCGTCTCCCTCATCCTCTGGGCTATGATGTCGAAATCGAACTCCACCGTCTCGAAGATGTCCGGATCTGGCGCGAAGCTTATGATGGTTCCGGTGCGGTCTGTTTTCCCCACCACCTCCAGCTTGGTGACGGGCACGCCTCTCTCATATCTCTGTTGATAAACGTTCCCGTCGCGCCCTATCTCCAGTACCAGCCATTTAGAGAGCGCGTTAACCACCGAAACCCCCACGCCATGCAGTCCGCCTGAAACGCGGTACACCTTGCCCCCGAACTTCCCCCCCGCGTGGAGGGTGGTAAGCACCACCTCCGCCGCCGGGCGGTTTTGCTTTTTCATAATACCGACCGGTATGCCGCGCCCGTCGTCAACGACCGTGATAGAGTTATCGGGGTGAATGGTTATCCATATGTTCTTGCAGTATCCAGCAAGGCACTCGTCTATGCTGTTGTCCACCACTTCATACACC
>JACVJG010000411.1 GCA_015711875.1 Candidatus Solincola jinzensis
CGCGCACTGGTCGATGACGTCGCACCACTGTCCCGTGGTCAAGGTGCCCTCGCGGCTGCGCCTGAAGGCGCTGCAGTGAACGCAGTGCGCGTTGCAGTCCTGCGTCACCGCGATGGTCACGGCGTGGGGCCCCCACTCCCTGCCCAGGCCGCGGTCGATGATATTGCGGTAGAAGCGCTCATAGGCGCGAGACTTCACCGGAGGCAGGTGGTAGGAAAACCTGTCCGGACGCGCGAACTTGATGAAGGGCATGCGCGGGCCTATGGTCTTCAGGATCCACCCCCCCGCCACCATGAAGAGGGGGAAGGTGGGGGGGCCGAATGCCTGGTAAAACTCGCGCCTCATCCTGCGGGTCAGTTTCGCCCCGCTGCCGTTGCTGTTTTTCTGCGACATCTCTTACCGCTCCTGGTTCTTGACCCTTGCTCCGCTCCCTGTCCGCCGGGCGAACCGGCCTTATTTATATTCCTTCTCGACAACCATATCAACACCGTTTAACGGACATCTATACTATACTTTATAGTCAATTAATATTTCTATTATTGCATCCGCGGTCGCCCCTTCAGGACGAAACCTGCCCGTAGAGCCAGGGCAACGGGTATCTTGCAAAACCCCTATTGCCATCGGCAATAAGTACGGTGCCACATCCTGCTTCCGGGTCGACCCCGAGCTCCGGCGGGATCACCGTCACGGCACCCGCTTTCTCCCTCACGAGAATCGCGCGCCAGCCGCGGCCGGGCCGCATGGGCAGGGGAAACCATGCGCATGTCGCGGTGGTGTCATGGTCGGGATGGGCAAGCTGGCCCACCACATCCATGGCGCGGCTTTCTTCCTGACTTCAACCCGCGCTGCCGCCCTCGGCCTCCTCTTCATCCTCTTCATCCTCAAGCTCGCGGCTGCCCATGACAATGCGGGGCATGGTGGTGGCGAGGAAGGCGGCCACGCCCGCTCCCAGCAGGGCCAGGACCACCGTTTTCGAGCCCACGAACTCCAGGGAGAGGGCGATACCGGTGAGCAGCGCCGTCCAGAGGTAGATGATGAGCACCGCCTGGCGCTGGGAATGGCCGATATAGAGCAGGCGGTGGTGGATATGCTCCTTGTCCGCGTGGTGAAAGGGCTTGCCTTTCCTGGCGCGCCTCAGGATCGCCAGGCCGGTGTCGGCGATGGGGACGGCGAGGATGATGATGGGGGTGAACATGGTGGCCACCGCAGTGCGCTTCAGTATGCCCTGGATGCTAATAGCGCCGAGGATGAATCCCAGGAACTGGGCGCCCGAATCTCCCATGAATATGCTCGCGGGATTGAAATTGTAGCGCAGGAAACCCAGGCACGCTCCCCCCACCGCGGCGGAGATGACCATGGCCTGGAGGGTATTGGGGTCCGCCCCAACCCTGGAACCATAGAAAAAGAAGGCCGCGACGGTGATGAAGGAGATGCCCGCCGCCAGGCCGTCCAGCCCGTCGATGAGGTTGATGATATTGGTAAAGGCTACCATCCAGGCCACGGTGAGGAGGATGGAAAGGACGGGGCTGGCGGTGAGGTCGATGACGTTTCCGCGCGGCAGGGCTATGGTGGTGATCTCCACCCCGAAGGACACCAGGATCAGCGCCCCCATCACCTGGCCGACGAGCTTCATCCAGGGGGAGAGGTGGCGCATGTCGTCAAGGGCGCCCTGCGCCGCAATGAAAGTTGACGCCAGGATGATGCCCAGGAGCTGGGCGGAGGAAAGGGCGTCCACCATGCCCAGAGGCCTGGCGAGGGTGGAGGAGAAGCTGACCAGCACCTTCGCGAGGAGCAGGGCGAGCACCACGGCCAGGAAAATAGCCATACCCCCCAGGGTGGGAGTGGGGTGCTCGTGCACCTTGCGGTCGTGTGGCATGTCCACCGCGCCCAGCCACACGGCGGCGCGGCGCGCCAGAGGGGTCAATAGCAGCGAGATGGCCAGGGCCGCTGCGAAGACTATGGCGTAGATCAATCCCCGCCCTCCTCCGGCAGCTCCGTAACCGCCATCCCCGCCTCACGCGCCATCTCGTCGGCCATGGCGTCCTCGTATCCCTCCGCGTAGTAAACCTGCCGGATACCGGCGTTGATGAGCATCTTGGTGCAGAGCACGCAGGGCTTGTGGGTACAGAACACGGACCCCCCCTCCACCGCCGTTCCATGCAGAGCGGCTTGTATGATGGCGTTCTGCTCGGCATGCAGGCCGCGGCAGAGCTCATGCCTCTCCCCGGAGGCCACCCCCCTGTCCTCGCGGATGCAGCCCACGTCCTCGCAATGCGGCAGGCCCGCGGGAGCCCCGTTGTAGCCGCTTGATACGATGCGCTTTTCCAGCACGATGACACAGCCCACGTGGCGGCGCAGGCAGGTGGAGCGTGTGGCGACTTGCCGCGCTATGGACATGAAATAGGCCTCCCAGCTCGGTCTGGTCATGACGCCACGTACCTCCCCGGGAAAACACCCGGCCCGGCGCTACAGCTCCGGGTAGAGCGGGAATCCCGCCAGCAGTTCCTCCACCCTTTCCCGCACCTCGTGCATCACCTGTGACGACCCCAGGTTCCCGGCCACCAGCGCTATGAGGTCCGCGATCTCCACCATCTCCTCCTCGCGCATCCCCCGCGTGGTCACGGCCGGGGTACCCAGGCGAATGCCGCTGGTCACCGCCGGCGGCTTATCGTCGAAGGGGATGTTGTTCTTGTTGACGGTGATCTTCACCGCGTCCAGGGCCTCCTCGAGCTCCTTGCCGGTGATGCCCATGGGCCTGAGATCCACCAGGAGGAGGTGAGTGTCGGTGCCTCCGCTGACCAGGCGCATGCCCCTCTCCATCAAGGCGTGCGCAAGAGCCCGGCAGTTGCTCACCACCTGGCGGGCGTAATCCGCGAACTCCGGCTGCGAGGCCTCGTGCAGCGCCACCGCCTTGGCCGCCACGATATGCATGAGGGGCCCACCCTGCACACCCGGGAAGACGGCGTGATCCAGGGCCTGCGCGAAGCGTTCCTTACAGAGGATCATCCCGCCACGCGGCCCGCGTAAGGTCTTGTGCGTGGTGGTGGTCACGAACTCGGCGTAAGGAACGGGGTCGGAATGGACCTTGCCCGCCACCAGGCCGGCGAAATGGGCCATGTCCACCATGAGCATGGCGCCCACCTCGTCCGCCACCGCCCGGAAGGCCGCGAAGTCGATGTCCCTGGGGTAGGAACTGCCGCCCGCGATGATCAGGCGAGGCCGACAATCCCTGGCTATCTCCGCTATCTCGTCATAGTCGAGCATCTCCGTCTCGCGGTTGACGCCGTAGAAGTGGGCGTCGTAAAGGGTTCCGCTGATGTTCGCCGAGGTCCCATGGGTGAGATGGCCGCCTGCCGTCT
>JACVJG010000412.1 GCA_015711875.1 Candidatus Solincola jinzensis
CCACCTCCATGGCCCTTATGGGGTTGGGCGAGGATGATTTCATCCCCGAGGTGGAAGAGTTCGCCGGCGCCGCCACTTACGTGGAAGAGGCCTCGAGGTCGTCGATAAACCTGTTTATTTGAGGGGCACCCGCGTGGGGTGCGCGCCAGGCCACTGCCGCGGAAACTAAAGCCCTGGCATCCAGCTGAGATCCCATGCCGCTACCGCGGTGCCAGGAAAACGCAGAAGGCCTCACCCCGCAGGGGTTTAATGGCGCCAAAGGGGCGCTCGCCGTCTTCCGTCTCATCGACCCCGGGCGCGGCAGGCCATGGTCGATGAACGGAGGGTATCATGGATGTGGGAAAACATGCGTGAATGTAAAGGAAAGGAGGTGGGGACATGAAGGCGGACAGGACCCTCGACTGCGTGGGCCTCTACTGCCCTATGCCCATCGTCAAGACCTCCCAGGAGATAAAGGAGATGGCGGAGGGAGAGGTGCTCGAGGTGATCGCCGACGATAAGGGCATAAAAAGCGACATGCCCGCTTGGTGCTCCAAGACCGGGCACGAATGCCTGGGTATCGAGGAGGAGGGCGGAGAATACCACGTATTCGTGCGCAAGAAAGGATGAAAAAGCGTTCGACGGCATGATAGAGGCGGCCTCGCGCCGCCGGCGAGACGAGAAAGGGGGAGGCATGGGAGAAAAGACGAAAAGGAACCTTTACGAGGCCTACACCGGGGAATCAAAGGCGGTGGTGAGGCTGAAGGCCTTCGCTAAAAAGGCGGAGGAGGAGGAATACGAGGGAGTGGCCAAGCTCTTCCGGGCGGTGGCGGAGTCGGAAGCAGTGCACGCCTTCAACAACCTCCGCCTGCTGCGGGAGATAAAAGACACCGAGACCAACCTGGAAGAGGCCCTGGCCAGCGAGCAGAAGATAGCCGCCGTGGGGTACGACTCCTTTATCGCCGAAGCCGAGGCGGAAGGCGAGAAGGCGGCCGCCACCATGTTCACCTACGCGCGGGACGTGGAGGAAAGGCACGCCAAGCTCTACGAGGGCGCCCTGCAGCACATGGTCGCCGACCGCATTCCCAATTACTACGTTTGCAGCGTGTGCGGTTATGTGGCTGACGACGTCATCCCGGAGAAATGCCCCATCTGCGGCGCGCCAGAGGAGCAGTTCTTCGAGGTGGAGTAGGCAAGCAGGGCCGCTAACGCATAGACGGCCCGTGCGGCACCAAGGCAGCGTTCACCGCAACCGGCCGCCTGAGCATATCTCCACCTGCAAACTCAGAGCAGGCCTGGCCCGCCTGGTGCGATAGCCCGCTTTACCGCATCCTCGCGAGCGCGCCTAGCTATCCTGCGGTAAAGTCATGCCAGGCTGGTCTAAAGCCATCTAAATGACCATTTACCCAAAGGCCGTTGATATCGCACGCTGCTTATGAAGGCGATACTCAGCGCGGCTGGACGCGCATACCCGGATCTCGGGGATGGGATGACGTGAGCGATGTAAAGCGACGACGCTCGCCTCGGGGCAAGGCGAGCTCGAGGGGAGGCGAAGCGCTTACCGTGCTTGATCAATAGTAAAGTGCATATCAAAAGGCTTCCCACGGAAGCCTTTTGCGACTTGTAGCGCGGTCATGACCGCGTTATTAAGAGCTTTCTCGCATCTACTCGACCCCGCACTGCTTGAGGGATTCCATGACCTCGGCGAGGACCTTCTTCCTCCTCTCGATCTCCGCCAGCTTGGCCTCCACATCCTGCATCTCGGGATCGAAAACGCAGGCCCCGAAGGAGCAATCCACGCCCGCGAGCTCCTGCAGCTTGCTCGCGAGGACTTTGAGCTCCTCCTCGTAGTCCGCTATCTCCTTGTTCAGAAGCTCGTCCTTCTCATTGGCCATCGATGCTACCTCCTTCTTGGTCGATCCGGTCATCCCATACATTATACCCGAAGGTTGCCGCTTTTCTACGCCGCGCGGCTCCGCCGCCGCCTTCTGGCGCGCGCCAATACGGCATGGTGGACCGACGCTGCTATCATCATGCGCGTGCCGCGGGCTCAAGGCATCATGCGGTCGAAGTAGAGGGCGCGTTCCGCCACGATGCCCCCCTCGCAGAGGACCTCCATGCTCACTTCCTCGCGTTCTCCCACCTCGGCCCCCACATCCACCGTCACCCGGCTTCCCCCGGGGATATAATAATCGCGCTCCAGCTCTTCCCCGCAGAGATAATTCACCCTCGCCACCAGCCCCCGCGATCCGGGGTTGAAGAGCACCAGCCACTGCCTGAAGCCCGGACCCGTACTGCCTTCGGCGAAGAGCAAGCGCTCCGAGGTTCCCGTTACTCCCATGTCGCAGAAACCTCCCGCGAGATTGCGGGCCTGGAAATAGCTCGCGCGCTCGGCGGCCACGGGCAGAATGCTGAGGACCTCCAGGGAGTAGTCGCAGTCAGGCGGAAGATACTGGTCCAGGCGCAGCGTTTTCCGCCCCCCGGCCCCCATGGCCAGCCTCTCCTCATGCACCGACCCGTCGGAGGCGTACATCCTCACCCGCACCCAGGTCGCCTGCGCGCAGGGGTTGAAAAGCACCAAATAGGAATGATATCGCTCGCGGGTGGTCCCCTCCGCGAAATAGAAACGCGTGGCCGGCCGCGCCATCCCCGCCGAGCAGCTCGTCCCCGGGCAGAAACCCCCGTAGAGAAAATACTGCGAACGCTCTACCGCCAGGGCCTCGTTGGAGCGCACGCTGGTGGAGTAGTCGCCCTCTGGCATGAGGTCGTTCACGCGCAGCGTGAGGCGTGATAGGGATGGCACCTCCACCCTCTCGGTACGCTCCCCTCCTCCCTCGCCATGGAACGCGACATCCAAGGTGGCCTTCCTCTCCCCGGGGTTGAAGAAGCTAAGGTACTCCTCGAAACCCGGCCGCACCGTCCCCTCGGGAAAATAATGGGTCTTGGCTTCCTCCGTCACTCCCCTGGAGGTCGAGCCGCCCCCGAAGCCGGCGCCGCGGTTGAAAAAGAGCGTCCTCTCCGCCACCACCGGCAGGGACGACTCCAGCACCGCCGCTACGTCCCCCTTCCACGGCACCTCCCGGTTCACGGCGATGGAGAGGCGGGCGCGGGCCGGCACTTCGTGATCTTTCACCACCACCTCCCGGCCGCAGTGATAGCTCACGCGCAGGGACGCGGGTGCTTGGTTGGGGTTCATCACCAGCAGCCACTCCTCGAAACCTTCCCGGGTGGTCCCCTCGGCGAAGATATGACGCAGGGCAGGCTCCTCGACGCCGGGGCATGCTTCCCCCCCTCTCACCAGCTTCTTCCATCCATACAGCTCGCTCAGGGTGATGAAGGTGAAG